>NZ_JAAEDV010000016.1:0-66834 GCF_013345045.1 Gilliamella sp. ESL0250
TTTATCTTCAACCTGTTTCGGTAGTGATGCGATTATTCGTGATGCTTCTGTTAGTGCGGTTACTCGAATAGCAGTATTAATTAAGTTTTGATTTTTCTTTCTTTTTTTGGTGGATTTGCTATCCGTTGACCAAATAGCACCGGGTAAAATGCTTTTTATAAATGATATACCGTTAAACACCTTTACCCTTGCTATCAACCCATTTATAGAATTGGAAAATTTTGTTGCACTCTTCCAAACATTTTTAATTGAATTAATAATGGATGAACCACCAGCACCGAGAATTGGCGACAAGTCACCATTTAGGATTTTAACCGCATCATTAACATATGGAGTTATCGCATTATAAGCATCAGCTATATCATTTAAAATTGACATGGTGTCATCAAGAATACTGTGCTGTACAAAATCAGGCGCATCAATTAAGTCAAAATCTTCAAACGCATCTAATAGTGCTTGATCTACATTATCTGCATTTTCATCAACTACATCATCAGTCGCTACTGACGAATCAGGGAATATTAACTCACCAGCTTCGACAAATGAAAATGAAATAACACTCATTCGACCGTTTTCAACGGAGTTACTTACTGTTGCGGTACCCACAATATTGACATTAAGTTCACCAAGAATAGGATGTATTAATATTCCTGCTCCCTCTTCTTCAATTGCCTCTACCAGCTTTTCAGCTTGTTCTTTGTGATCATCACCAACCACAAAGGCGTCAATTTTATTTTTACGTGCTGAACGCCCCAGATCTTCGGTGTATGGAACATCCCTGAATGGGTATTCATGCGTCTGATTCCGCCGTCCAAACTCTGATGATGTACCGCTAACTTGAAACGGTACACCGCGGAAACTGGCTGGAAGTAAATTGTTTAACCAGCTTAAGTTCATAAAGCTCATAAACCCCATTAATTTCTCCCAAAGTTAGCGTATGGATTCCAGCCAACATCAGCTTTAGTGTTAAAGCCTGATGCCTGTTTAGTTTGTTTTACAACGGTTCCCTGTGGTGCATTTTCAAACTTCACGACCAATTCACCGTTGCTATTTCGATTTGTATTACTATTTGAAAAGTTATTTAGCGGCATTTGCGGTTTTTGATAAAATGGGGATGTAACCATTGGACGGATCATTTCTTTCGGTAAATTAGACGTATCAACTGTTATTTTTACTTGCTTTTCTTTTTCACCAAAAATAGAGTTCCAGACATCAAGTAACGGCTGGATGCCGGACTTAACGTTATCCCATAAGTTTTTAAAGAAATTCTGAACGCTTTCCCACATTTTTGGTATAGCTTCACCCGCATTTTTAAAAGGTTCGATAAAGACATCAAAAATGGGCATTACGTATGGCTGGATGAACTCCCAGATACCATTAAAGAATTTACTTACCACTTCCCATGATTTTACAATATCTTCACCGCCTGCTTTGAAGCCTGCTATAAAGAAGTCAATAATAGGCATAACAAATGGTTTGATAAATTCCCATAACTCACTGAAAAACTTAATAACAGCATTCCAACCTTCTTCAATTAGTGCCGCTCCAGCTTTAAATCCGTCAATAAAGACATCAAAAATAGGCATGACATAAGGTTTAATTACCCCCCACAACCATTGAAAGAACTTAACTATATCATCCCAGTATGTAATGATTAACACTGCGGCGATAGCAATGCCCGCCATAATAAGCCCTATTGGATTCATGGCCATCACAGCGTTCAAAGCTATTGACGCTATGCGCACAATTTTAAAAGCTTTTGATAAGGCTATTTGTGCAAATGAAAATAATTTTGTGGCAAAAGTAACACCTTTTAATATGCCGTTGAAAATGGTGATCCCCGTTGATAATGAACCTACAATAAAGTTCACACCAGCACACGCAACCCGTAATCCAATTAACCCCGCAACCGCCATCGCCACCATTTTCACTAGTTCAGGGTTTTCTTGGATGAAATGACCGAATGAAACAACTAATGATTTTAGTCCAACTAATAATTCTGCGAAAGATGGTAGTAATGAATCACCAATTGATAGGCTAACATCGGTAAGAGCATTGTTAAATGATTGTAATTTGCCTGCAGTTGTGTTTGAACGGGATTCATATTCATTCTGCATTGACCCAGCATAATGAGATGCGTCACCAACCTGATCAAAGTTCTTTTTTAATAACTCCATATTGTTGAGTAATGGCGATATTGCGGCAACACTTTCTTTTCCAAATAATACTGTTAATGCCGATGATTGTTTATAATTTGATACTTTACTCAGCGATTCCAATACAGACATAATTGTCCCTTGTGCGTCTTTTTGCATCCCTTTTGCTATTTGGGTTGATGTGAATCCAAGTTGTTGAAATGCCTTTTGTTGTTTCGCTGTCGCCGCTTTTCCTGATGTTAGCGTCGACATAAAGTTTTTAATACCCGTCGCAGCCTGATCGGTATTTGTCCCTGTCGCTATGATTGTAGAACTTAATGCGGCTAATTTATCTGCACTAACCCCTGATTGTGCGGCAAGCGTACCCATTCGTGTAACTACATCTGAAATTTCCTTTGCTTTCGCATTCTGGCTATTACCTAATAAGTTAATCTTATCAGATAATTCAACTACTTCACTTTGAGTCAGTTTTAAAGCTGTTCGCCATGTTGACATTGTACTGCCCGCTTCTTCGGCTGTGGTATCAAACGCAATACCCATTTTTACGGCATCTTCGGCAAATCGTAGCAAATCATCCTTTGGGATATTTGCCTGACCACCCTCTGCAACGATAGAGGCGATATCTTTAGCCGCCATTGGTAAGCGTAATGACATTTCACGAATATCTTGACCCATTTGTTTAAATTGTTCAGGCGTATCAAAGTCAACGACTTTCCTAATGTCAGCCATTTTTTCTTCATACCCCATCGCATCTTTCACCCCTTTAACAAACGGCGCAGAGATAGTTAGCCCAGTTACTGCATCTTTTAAACCAAGTTTGCCAAAGCCTGATTTGTTCATGCTTTTTTGGAACTTTTCAAGTTTGCCTTTCATTGTATTTAATTGAGGTGACAGCTTATCAACACATGTCACCACTGCTTTTAAGTTAAAGCCTGCCATTTATGATTCCTTGCTATTTTCTATGCGATTTGCTTGTTCACATAATTCAAAAACTTCGGATAGTGAACGTTCTTCTATGATATAAAAAGGGGAGAGTTGCCAGTACTTGGCAAGGTCAAAACAAAGGTTTACAAGATATTCGATTGTAATTATTCCGCTGTCGCCTGTTCCTCCGCTGTATTCTCCACCTTCTCCTTTGGGCCGAAGAACATCATAATTTCACTCGTAATCATTAAAAAATCATAGGGTGTAAGTTGCTCAACGGAGCTTGGTGTAACGTTACCTAGCGCAACAATGTAATCGGACACTTTTTTAGGGTCACCAATCATTTGGTTATCAAATGGGAAGCCTAATTTTTTGATATCTTTGACTGTTGGTTCTTTTAATTCCAGCACATGTAACTCATTGCCGTGTGCCATAATCGGCTGTGATAATTTAAATTCTTTCATTATTGATAAAATCCTTCTTCACCGTGAAATTCGATTTCTGCTGTACCTTCTTCGGCATTGTGATTAACTTCACCTTCAACCCAAGCATTAGATAAAACGTAAACCTTACCGTTGGCCAGTTCTGCGGTGACGGTCATTGAATCGCTAGACATTAACTTGTCGATTGGAAAATCACTCGGTACTTTAAAAGTCCCTTTAATGTAGGGAGCACGGAATGTTTCTTTATAGTGAACGCTATTATCTAACCCCAAAATACTTTCTTTAACGTTAGTATTCATCGGGATTTCAATACCGCCCGTTAATGATAGTTGGTTGGAATCAACTTTAATATAAGTTGTTCCAGCGATACGTCGTTGTGTCATTAGTTTTTCTCCTATTGATATTGCAATCTAAACTGTGCTAACACAGCAAAAACGCGTAGTTGATTAACGAGATCGGGTGGGAATAACACATCCAATCGATTTGGATCGTTAACATTTCGTTCAACAATTAAGTTCTTCTTGAACACATCAAAATTTTCAATTAAGCCTAGTAATTCTAATTGACGATAAGTGGCGTTGATTTCCGCCTTAGCTACTGCGGGTGTGATAATTGCCTGTCCAGCACCAAACCGAGTGCCATCATTTGCCAATTTATGCCGCGGGTATTTAGATGTGATCACACTACGTAATTTACGTAATACATAAGCGAGTGTATGAAGTGTTTCACTATCTAAATAACTATTATCGGCTACACCGTAACTGTTACGTTGATATGTGGTGATATCTCGCTGAATTAATAAATTACCGCTAGAAGCATATGCTGTTGCAATGCCGTGGCTTAATAATGATTGTTGCTCTGTTAGTGTAAACTGATTGCTATCAGATGCTGGCAATGCACCATTTAATAATCCAGTTTGCGTTGGTCGAGCCGGATCATTACGAATAAATACAGCATTACGAGCAGTTCGCATCGCAATTAATTCATCAATACCCGTTTGAATGGTTTTCTCATAACCTGCAACGGTAATATGTTGGTAATTTAATTTATCACCAAACTCTATAAGTTCGGATAAATCACCTTTTTTAGCGGTATAAGCATGTCCATATAATTGACGCGTATAGCTCCATCTACCCGTAGTATCATCCATTTCATGATTAAATGTTGCCAAAGATGATAAGTCATTAAATGGAAATGCGATAAAATCAAGGAGTTTGTCACCCATAGCGGCAATAACGGGCGTTAAATCTGGAGTGCCAGTTCCACCATTCATTGGAGTTATAGTAATTTTTAATCCGTCCGGCGTTTCTTCACCACCAATCGATCCGTAATAGTTAATGCATAGCGGGATATCATTACCATTTAGCCCTTTATTTTTTGCAGTCAGCTTTACTGTGCTGTCTGTAACTGTTGCCGTGAGTGGTAAATCTTGGTTAGCATTGATTGCACTATTTAACGCATTTGCAATATTTTCAGCGGTATCAGAAATGGTAACTCGTGATTGAATTTTAGTGTTACCAATATATAAACTTAATGTGCCGGTTTCTTCGGCCGTGCCAAGTATTTGTATTGTTCCTGTCGCTTTAGCCCCTGCCGTTGGTTCTTCAACAGCAATTACATAAAGCTCACCAAAATTATCAATATTGCGATAGGATTCAACCATTCTAGATAATTGACTGCCTCGGCCTGCGAGTTTTTTAGCGTGATCTGCTGTTGGCATAATAATAAGTTTATTACGCTCAATTAGACTTTCAGCCAATGGATACGCAATGATTAATGAAGCACCGCTATCTTGAATTGTATTGGCCGCTGATGAATCCACTTCCGCATAGAATAGCGGCACTTTTATATTGCTAGGAATGTTGTTAAAACTAATTGTCATTTTTAGCTACCTTTTTTTCTTGCTTTACTTTGATGTTTGTAACTTCCTCAACATCATTATTTGTTAGTCGTCTAGCCCAATATTGGTTAAACTCAACATTACGGCCGTCCACAGGTAAATAATCCCCGTTATCGGGGTCATATACCTGCTTGCCACTCACTGGTCTAATTATCATTATTGCCTTCATAGATATTATTGTGTTCAAAATTAACGGTTACATGCGAATCCTGTTCATTAACAGTCCCTGCTAAAGCCTCGAAATTGCCGATGTTTAACGGGTTATACTGCGGAGGTTCGGTAATATCTGGTTTGTTTGGATTTGGTTGCCAATCAGGATCAGGAATTGGGTTATCAATAGCGTTTAAATCAAAATATTGTCGAGTATCCTCAAACCCAACTTCCCGCACTGAACTAAAATTAAATTGATAAAAAATTCTCCCTCGATCTAAATCAAGTAAATCACCGCCATCATATTGAATAGGATAATGCGCAGGTGAAGGTTCATAACCCAGCAATGCTCGCCAAAGTTCGGTTTTTATGTTTTCGACAATGTCGTATGCTTCGTGTTGTCCTCGCTCATCAAGAGGCTTTAATACAACAATAACCCCAAATCCCTCTGTCACATTTTGCCAATAGTCAGTTTGTGACTTGTTATCTTCTACTCTATCATCAAGCGGAACCACATAAGCGGCAGGTAATTTTAAGAATGCCGTATCTTTGATAGCTGAAAATTCAGCAGCCCCCCCAACGCGACCTTCAAAGCTAGGACTAAAATGACGCAATGTGTGGACGATATGTGATAATTTCATTGTTTAACCTGCTTCATTGAGTTGACCAGCTCTTTAGCTAACGTGTATTTACTCCATGATGATTCTTTATTTAATGCGTCAATCATGAAGTTCCCACGCGGTGCCATGCGCCACGGCGTTCCACCTGATGCTCCTTTTTTATGGCTTTTCCCTCGTTTTGCATTACGCCTAACGCCATAAAATAAAAATGCAGGATAATACGGACCCATTAGCTTTTCCATGTTACTGCCACCTTTAAGGTTCGGCATCACAATAACCATTAATCCTGGTCGCCGTGATGTAGGGCGAGGCACTTTATAACCGATTGAACGACTCAACTTACCACTTCGATATCCCGGATATTCGCCACTTTTGGAAATCTGTTTTTTACTAACTAATGCGCGTGATGTTGCTTGAATTTTTCGACCGATTTTGACGAATGTTTTACGCACCTTTTTCCTATCAAGTTCAGCCACTTCGGTTAATTTAAAATCAACATGAACGTTGTAATCATTCATTTAGTGCAAACTCCTCACATTCAAGTAAAAGATATTTTTTTAACTGATCTAACCAACGACATCGTTTAATTCGATAAACTGAACCGTTCCAAACAATTTCATAATCAACAGATATTGGCATCCCGTCGTTGGCAATTATTTCGAAATAATGAGTGATTACATTCTCGGTCTGAATTGAATTAAAATAGGTTGCTGAGTTTGGTTGTGTGACTTTAGCCCATTTGTAAAAACCTTTTGAGTATTCAGGATCTACATCACTAAAACCAACGGGGATATCAAACCTTCGGCGAATCAATATTTTTTGATTTCGTTTGCCTGCCGCTCTAATCATATTGGTATATACCTGTAAGAGTTTAATAAGGCATTGAAGCCAAGAGGAATAGAATATAACTGTTCGTTAGCAACATCTTCACGTTGTTGATACCAATACCCCACAGCCAACAAAATTGCAATTTTTACATCTGGTTCAACTAACATGGCGGATGGACATGCGTCAACCGGTATTTCATCCTCATAAAATATACGGTTGGTGTAGTTCTGTGCTCTACTAATTGCGGCCTTTAAATATATATTTAATAAATTGTCTTCATCATCATTATCAATTCGACATTGGTTTTTGATTTCATCTAGCGTTGGAAATTTATAAGTTATGGTAGACATAAAAACCTCTAAGCCCTTTATTTAATAAAGGGCATTGTCATTTTAATTAAGATTTTGCTGAACGTGATTGAACTGCTGGCATAGTTAACACTTTAATAGCATTGCTATCATTCAACATAGAGCCAACACGTTTGGTTGTATAGAATCCAACAAATGGCTTCTTAGTGTATGGGTCTCGTAACATACGAATACCAATGCGATCAAAGATATAAAAGCCACGTTTGAAGTTACCAAATGCGATTGGTGCTTTGCCTGAGCTGTCGCCGATATCAGGCATTTGCTCATTTTCAGCAACAGCAAAACCCGATAATAATGATGGTTGGCCAACTTGTAAGCCTGGTTGCCAGATGTAATTACCGTTAGAATCTTTTAGTAAACGAACCGCTAACAATGATTGATTGTTCATCATAAATTTAGCACCTGAACGATAGACCTTACGCAGTGTGTAAGTTAACTTCACAATATCATCAGTTGTTAGATTCGCCGCACCTGCTACAACGTTTTGTAATTTACCCCAATCGCGATCTTTATCTGCTTGCGCTGTAGTTTCGTAAGCTAAAAAGCCTTTCGGTTTTTTATTTCCGTCACCGAGTGTAAATGCCTCTTCTTCTTTTTCTGCAAACTCTTGGGAAAGTTCATTTACAATAAAAGATTCAACATTAAAAAAGGCATCATCAAGCATGGTTTGCGTGGCGTACGGATTACCGTAAATTTCCCCCCAAACAGGAGAAATAACACCGAGCTTTGGCGTACCGGTTTCTGTTCGCTCATCGGTTTCACCGACCCAACCACTAGCAATACCACCTTTATTGGTTAGTTTTTTCCAGTCTGGTGTACCTACTGTCATTACCGTACATTCTTGACGCATCACAACTTCATCACGTAATGCGGATAAAATATCGGTATTTAGTTCTTCTGGTACTGCAAAACCACCGTCAGCATCAACACCAGTTTGCATTGCTTTTCGTTCCAGTTCGGCTAATCCTTGTTCGTCACCTTTGCGGATGAACATGGCAAACGCTTCTTTATGTGCTGTTGCTTGTTTGTTGCCGCCTGTGGGACGTTTGACCTCTTTTAGTTCGTTTTCTAGTACGGTTTTTACATTATCTAATTCTGATAATTTGCCATTCAAAGTTTCAACTTTGTCAGCTAATGCGCTTTTTTCTTGTGAGATAGCGTCTAATCGCTTGTCATTTGTTGCTTTGAATTGCTCAAATTGATTTTTAATTTCTTGCGCGACTAGTTCAACATCTTTTTGATCTGTTGCCATAATATATAAGCTCCTAGTTAAAAATAGATTTTAAAATATTTAATGCGTTTTCTTCGCTATTACTAACGTCTCGCTGTTTTAGTGAAGAATATCCCTCAGACATAAACGCCTTTGCCTGAGTTCTGGAGAGTCCAACGTCGCGCAGTACTCTTTCTATTTCTTTCGGCGGCGGTATATCCCCACTTTCGAAAATACTTTTTACGTTATCAATCCTTGCTTCATCGTTGGCAGGGAACGTGACAACGGAAACCTCCCAAAGGTCAATATCCTTTAAAATGAATGCGGATTTTTCCTTGTCATAATCATAATCGTTTAATATGTAGCCAATTGATAACCCAGATAATGATTTTGCTTTCATATGAGCATGTGCTCGTTTTGCGAGTGGGTCATCATCAATTAACAACTGCCCCTCAAGGTATAATCCGTTATCGTCCTCAACCATTTTTGTGTAATAACCGATAGGTTCGTCCATTTTGTGTTGCCAAAGGAGTGCAGGTAAACGTCCTTTTTCTTTCCACTTATTAAGCGAATTCGCAAAAGCGCCTTTAATCACAATATCGGAATAGCTATCTTTTACGCCGAACACCGAGCCGTAGCCCGTAAACGCACCTGTATCACTGATTGACTTAATTTCAAAGGGTATATCAAGTCTCTTTTTGTTTAGCATTTTTGTTATTATCCTGTGGTTTAGTAGTCATATTCATTGGGGTTAGATAGATGTCTCCACCCTCTCTTGGGTTACGCTCTTCCAAATCCCGGCACTCATTCGGTGACAAAATCCCCCAGTTAATACCCGTGGCGTACGATTCATAACGTGATTTCATATCGCCACGCAATAACGCTCCAACATTAAACTTGGCATAAAATTGCCCTCGCTTTTCTTTATTAACCAGACCAACATTTATGCGCTGTTCGATGCGTGTTAAGTATGGTACTAATGAGTAGTTAACAAATCCCATACCTAGATTTTCAATATTATTAAATGTAGCCCTATCGGTGTTTTGCACCATGTGCATGGGTACTCGAAATATTCGACATATTTCCTCTAATTGAAATTTCCGTGTTTCTAGAAATTGGGCGTCTTCGGCGGACATACTGATGTTATTCCACTTAAGCCCCATTTCTAGGATCATCGGCTTATGTGCATTTGATAAACCCTGATGACGTTCTTGAAAATTATCCTTTAATCGCTTGTACGCTTCATCCGTTAATACTTGGTCAGTTTGTAATACGCCGCTTGATACTGCACCATTACTAAACAGTCTAGAGCCGTGCTCTTCCGTTGCTAAGCCTAGCCCTATAGCTTGCCGGGCATAACTAATTGGGCTTAGTCCAACTAAAGAATCCATTGAGAATGTGCGTACATGCCAAATTTCATCTTGCGATAAAACATCACAAGATCCGTCGGGGAATGTGACTTGATAAACAGGTTCCCATTTCTCATTAAGCTTGGGCTGTACGCTACCGGGCAAGAGAGGGAGTAACTCAACAACTTCACCAAATACTTTGACTTTGTAAGCATAAAAGTTACCTCGCAAACAAAGGCAACCAATCAAATATTCCCAAAACTCTTGTGGTGTCATATATTCGTTTGGAGCAACATACAAAAGCGAGTACAGTTTTTCTTTAGGTGCTTTCTTTCGCCCGTTATCGGTCGCTTGATATAAAAAACAAGGTAACATTCCAACCGATTCCGTTAGCACTCTCACGCAACCGAATACCGCCGTTAACTGCATAGCTAGGGCCGGGCTAACTCTGCGACCAGCGTAAGTATCTAGTGAAAAGCCGATGTGATTGGATAACCCTTGAGAAGCAGTGCTAGCTTGCGATTTACGTTTAAATAAATTAAAAATATTCATTATAAGGACCGTATTCCTACGTTTAATATGTGGTCGGATAAGTTATTTGTTTGTTCATACGTTGCATCAGCACACCCCCTAGCCATAGCTAGGGATACAACACCATCAATTCGTCCTGAGCTTTTCTTCTTCGCAAAGACTTTATTTTCCTTGTTATCAGATTCAAGCACAGCGCTAGCCGCATTCCATCGCAAGCATGGATTAAATTTAATCGTGATATTATTTTCCGTGATATCTTTTTCTAATAGTTCAATGGAGTGAGGCATCCATAAACCGCTTTCTTGAGATTTAAAAAAACCTTGTCCGTGCGGGGTCATTTCAATATCAATGGATTCATTATCAAGCGACTTTTGAAAGTATTTAATTCTGTATGGATCGAACGCCAAGCTAATAATGTTAAATTTTGCTTTTAGCTCACCGAGGCGCTTTGCAACATAATCGTAATCAACAACACGTCCGGGAGTCGCAAATAAATGACCTTGCTTTACCCATACATCATAAGGAACGTGGTCGGACTTTGACCTGTCTAATAACGTTTCTTGCGGTGTCCAAAACTCGGTAAATGCTGTTTTATATTTAGGGAAGTAGAGGGAGAGAGCCGTTAAATCGCGAGTACCAGATAAATCCAACCCGCCGTAACACTCCTCTCCAACAAATTCTTCTATATTAAAATCTTGCTCGTTAGCCATCCAAATGTCAGCAGCAAGCCACGGGTTATCCGCCTCTACCCATTGACAAAAATTAAGGCGTCTGACAATGGATTCTTTGGCCGGCATCCCTTTTGCTTGTGTGACTTGTTCGCGTAAATACTTATGTGTAAATGTGTGACCTAGTGACGGATTGGCTTTTGGCCAGCAAGATTCATCAGTAAGCGGATCGTCCCCTTCATCCAATGAGCAAATAAAAGAAAAAAAGGCGTCATCAGTTAATGTTTGTTCCGCTACTTTTCGACCGTACTCATGATACTCATAGCAAACGCTTGTTTTGTTATGTCCCGAGTTAGTTATCATTAATATAATGGCTTGGGTACGCCCTTTTGTACCCGCTCTCATCATCTCAACAACTTCATTCGATTTGTGTTCATGTATTTCGTCAATTAATACGCAATGAGGTCGTGGACCCGATTGTCCGTTATCTGATGATATTGGGCGGAAAAAAGCACCTTTTTGTAAGTAAGCTAAATTCCAAACATTTTGCCCCGTGCCTGATTTTCTTATTCGCTCGGATAACGCTGGGGACTGATCAACCATAGCAACAGCATCACGAAATAATATCATTGCTTGGTCTTTCTTTGTTGCCGCTGCGTAGACTTCTGCTCTCGGCTCGTTATCTGCCATTAAACAATAAAGCCCTATCCCTGCGGCTAACGGCGATTTACCCGAACCTTTACCTGATTCAATATAGACCATGCGAAAGCGGCGATAACCGTCTAATGTTTTCCAACCAAATATTGAGCCGACAATAAAACATTGCCACGGTAGTAATACGAAAGGCTTCCCTTCGTGCTCACCGCCATTTAGCTTAAGTACTTTCTCAAAGAATGCAGTAGCACGATCAGCAGATTCAATATCCCATATTAACCCTTTTTCTTTTGCATTTTTTAAATCATCTAAATGTCTTTTACATGAGTTTCGGATATCAGGACCGGCTAAGATTTTTCCTGATGTCACATCAATGGCGTATTGAGTCGCTTTATCAACCAAAGAATTGGTCGAGTTCGTTTGCTTCCTCTTTGCCATTTACTTTCACCTTTGATCTAGATGCTTGTGTCAAACCGTATTCAATCATCCAAGCACGTAATCGCCTATCAGCATCTGCGCGTTGAGCTACCGCAGGGTTAGACTTTAAAACTAACTCCCCTTGAGTATTAACTACTTGCTGTACTTGACCATGCTCTTCGATTACCTTGTCACATTCTAAAATTTCTATATAACATTTTGTTAAACGTTCAATTGCGATCCCGTCAACAACAGTCAATAAACCCATGTCATTGAGCATGTCACATAACCAAAGGTAGATATCTTTAGCTTGTTCGTTGAAGTGCTGAGGAATATCGGGATAGCCTTCTTTGGGTTTAGGCTCTTTACTATTTAACGGTCGTTTACCGGGATTGCCTGTCACCAATTTAAAAGGCGTTGGTGTTGGTCTGCGACCTGCCATAATTACTCCAAAAAAAAGGGTTCAATTCGCGGTTTTGCATAAAAAGGAGGGTGGGCGGTTTGGACGACCAAAAGTTGTAGAAATTTACCACCCCCTCCCCTCATTTATGATTTTATGATAAGTTATTGTAAATAAACAATTTATTTTTTACTGTCAACCCAATACCCACCATACGGCATACCGCTCACATCGCATCCTATCTCTACTCCTCTATTCTCAATACGTTGTTTAGTGCTTGAGTGATGAGTGCTACATAAGCCCTGATAGTTTGATGAATCCCAAAATAGCTTTTGAGCTTTCTTTATCTTTATCGGGTCTTTAGATATTAATGCTTGTTCGAGTTTGTGGGGGATAATGTGGTCTACCGCTGTTGCTGGCTCATATCTACCTTGCTTTAAGCACATAACACAAAATGGGTTACGCTGTAGATAGGTTAATCTGGCTTTACGCCATCTAGTGTTGTTGTATACGTTTATCATGGTATTAACTTAGTCACACATAAACTCTGTGCCGTTCTTAGGCGCAATCTCTTTACAATAGTATTTCTGCCAACCTTCAATTATTACTTTGTTGTATTCGATTGCGTTGGTGAGATTGTAATAATCTTGTTGAGAAGACTTTGCAAGTCGCATGGCTTGGATAGCAGCATTGCCGGCGGTGGCACTATTTCGCTCGACTGATTCGACTTTGACGCGCAACTCGACAAGACCATTATCGATATCATTACGTAAAGCATCTGTTTTAGCTTGACCATTTTTTATTGCCTCAATAATGTTTGATTCAATTTTTTTAACTTCATTATTATCTTGTATATACTTTTCGTACTTTGCTTCGGCTTTATTCGCTCTTGAGACTGCAAGACGTTTATCTTGCCAGCAGTTGTATGCAAAATAACTAACAAAAGCCAATATGCTAATCAACGTTATATTTACTTTTGACAATTTGAACATGACGAATCACTCAACAATAACGATACAAATAAAAACCAACCCCAACCGTTGACATCATTAACCGCCATTATTGAAGCGATGATGAAGCATAAGATAGACATAATGCTTTCTCCTTTTCTCGTCTGATTACTAAGCCATTCAGTACTTTACCACCTACTTTATTCCACCTTGGAAACTCATTACACGCCGCTTTATAATCGCCATTGTTCAGATGTTTATACATTGTTGATGTTCTCATTTTTGAGCATCCAACGTTAAAAGTAATTGACGTTACAGCATCAAAAATGGGTTGAGATAAGTGAAAACCATTAGCATAGCGATTAACGCACATTTCTGCTGTTTTGATATCATCTACCCAACGTTTTGCTATTTCCTCGTCTGTGTAGACTTTTTGTTGAATATTACCCGTAGAGCCAATACCAACCGTTAACACATTGGCTGGGCAATAATACGGCTCTCTTACGCATGATTCAGCGTTACCGATTATTTCAAGCCCTGCTTTGCTCGTTCTGATTTCGTCTGAGTAATTAGCAATAACAATACCAATGATTACGGCTACTGAGCATATCGCACTATTTGCGATTCTTTTTTTTGTTGCCATTTTTATTACTCACAAAATTCTGCTTCTTAAGTTTGAACTCTTGATGCTTGTAGTACCACGTTATGAGAAAGCCAAAAATGGTTGCTAACATACCGATAACTACAGCCCAGTCATTCAGCGAGAGCGAGCCGAGATACATGACGGTCCAACCATACAGGTATGTGAAGATCGATGTTTTATTGTTATCCATTTTGTTTATATTCATGATGTGCCTCCAGTGAGGCTGTTAAAAATAATACAGCATACTGTTCTAGATATTACTGATGAATATCAAACATTACTGTAGTTTTGATTTATTAGGTTAAGACAACTAAGTGAAAATAGGCGAGCTTGTAATGTTCTTATATATACTTACCAAAAGATAATAAACCCTAACGGTTAGGTCAGGTTTGTTGTATATGTGAAAAACATTATATAAGTATGTTTTAGGTGTAGAGGTAGACAACTACTAATTCAAATTTTTTAATTAGTAATTTCAATATATAAATCTTTATTTTTATACGATTTATGAATTTTTTCTTTAAAATTTTCTTTACTATCTTTTAATTTCTTTTCTTTTATTGTTTTAGGCAACCAACTACATGATTTAGTTGTTTCCTCAATATATTTTTTTAAATAACTATCTCCTATTTTTACCTCATAAACTTTAAGAAAGCATCCACAAAGAGGGGGTTTAATAAAAGCACGCCAACCAGGACTATTATACAAAATACCTGACTTTACATCTTTCCAATCGACCAGAAAGGGCGAAACACAGGATTTGGCAGAATAATCCGTTTCCCCACTCCATTCAAATATAATCTTCACACCCATTCCTTCATATTCCTGTACTTTGTTATATTGACAGCCGACAATAAAGCAGTTAAAAACCGCATCTGCAGCGCCTGGATTATTAGGATATGCTGTTTGAAATTTTTTGGACTTCAAAATTCCTGTCATTTTTTCTATACTGGTGTAATGCTCTAAATGTATCATATTATTTATTTCATAATTACGATTAGTTATCACATTATAATTGTATAGCTACTTGACCAAAATAAGTAGAGGTACGAGGGCTGGCTCTTGCATGTTTTTACCCTTTTAACTTAAATAAAGGCGGCGAGTTGCAGCGATATAAACACTGTGGAGCTAATGTGGAGTAATAGCGTTTATATCTCTCGCCATAATTTCTGTGCAATAAAAAACCCCAACTGAATAAGTCGGGGTTTAATTTAAATGCGAAAACCGCAATTTAGGCACATTATATGTCGAGACATCGCGACACGTCAAGCCTCAAATATAAAAATTTATAATATGACATCATTCATTGCGTCATCGATTTTAGCTAACACATAGATTTCCGCTATTTTTAGCTTATCCCCAACAAAATCGTTGCTTTTGTGAATATTTTTTGCGAGTTGTCTGCATGACTGTTTATGAATATAAACAGATTTTAAAATTGAATATGAAATCGGATCTATTTTCGATAATTTAAGCGCTGCATTATCAACGAGCTGAGCTTCATCTTCACTTAGTAATGGGCGAGAATCAAAGCCATTATTATTGTTAAGCATTGATGGTGATTTGTAAGGGTATTCTAAACCCGCTCTCATACTACGTCTAACATTAGCCCATGCGACAAGGACTTGTTTAATATCTCTCTTCATATACTCTCCGTAAAATTATAGAGAGGACTTTCACAAAAACAGTCTGCACTCTGTTTATTGCTCAAACTCCACAATAATGTCATTTTACCATCTAGATATATAGACGTAAAGAAGTCCAAAATTATTTATCAATAAAATTTAAAAAATTATTGTTACGTGATTACTTTCATCCCATAAAAATGTTAAGTCAATCATTCGCAGAGCGATAAAAACCGACGGAGCGTCGCTTGATAGTGATATAAAAAAATTGGAGTTATTAGCTAGATGAAAAATTTTATTAATTTGTTACGCTCATGCTGAGCGTTCTTCTTACATATTATCAATGCTGTTTTTATAACATTCATATTTAACTTAATTTATTAATTATTTCTTTAATTTTATCTATTAAATTAGTGTGCCAATTTACAACAATATCAATTTTTCCATCTTCTGTATAAATGCTAATTCCCTTTTGAAAACATATCGAATTTGGTATTATCTTACTCCATTTTTTACCCATTAGAGATACATTTTCTGGTATACGAAAAATTCCTGTAATCATCCATATATCTTCTGCACATTTAGTAATACCATCTACACTAATATACATAGGCATCTCAAATCCTAAACTATCAGTATTTTCAACTCGGAAAAAATGCTTTTTAGGTAAGGTTCTTGAAAAAATAACAGCTGGAAGCGGATAACGAATACAAAGAGACCCCAATTTTTCTAAATTATCGTCTAATACGCTTACAGGAACATTATAATTTTTAGTATTAATATATTTAGCTGAAGGAGAACGTCCCGACTGCATATCTTCAAGATATACAATACCTACAAGATTTTTTTCCTCAATACAACAACGATTATAAGCATATTCAGCAACTATTTTATAAAAATTAGTCAATTCTGTTTCCGATAACTGGCTTAAATTATAACGGTCTAAAATAGCTTTTTTATCAGGTGAATCAAAAATTGAAAAACCTTTAGTTGTTGTCACATCGGATAATGTTTCTCTAAAACCAAACCGATCTACTAATGACCAAAAAAGCCAAGCAGAAATATCTTCAATAATCCGATTATTTTGCTCTTTTTGCATTCAGCTTCTATCTTTCAATTAATTTTATATTGATTAATAATTTACCATTTTTTATAGGATCATGCCAGTCAGATTCAATTCTTTTTATTTGACTATCATCAACCCAAACACCTGCTGTTGTAAGTGAATCAAACAACGCCTTAAAATAATTATCCATATCACGCCTAATATTATTAGGCGGATAAAATTCAACTTTGACAGCAACATTATCTGTAATTGGTTTAGGCTTCTTTTTTAACTGCTCATATACTGCAGCAATAACTTCACTTTTATATCTGCGACCTTTAGCACTTAATAACGTTCTTCCATTTAAATTACGCCAATACGTGTTCATTGATGGAGGGAATGGCAAAACCAAAATTACCATTCCCTCACTTTTAGTCATTACTGTTTGACCCATTACTTAGTCATCCTCCAAACGACAAATCCTGCAAAAATCAGCATGGCTATTACTACAATCGCTCCATCACTCATCATTTACCCCTTTCAGGACACCCTTTTTTACGCATTGTTTTTTCAAACTCCATGCGTTCTAAATTAATATTTATCATTATTTGACCCTACATTCATATACAACATTACCAACATAAAAAGCATTAAGCTTTTGGCATTCTGTTGATATTTCACTATGTGCCACACCATATCCAATAAAGAAAATAGAAATAAAAGTTACTGCTAATGCAAGTGCTTTCACGGCATAGCCTCCATTCTATTTACCAAAAAACGAGCAGCATTATTGATTTGCTCTGGCGATAGCCGATCAATAATCATTTTGTTAATGCTTTGTTTAACTTTTGTTTGATGTTCAATTGTTAAATTTTTTGCATACTCAATTGAATTAAATATCTGATCAACCTCTTTCGGCCATACCGCACTCACATTAGGATCTGGTAATGCCTCTTTAATTTTTTCGTATGTTGCATAAATTTCACTTCTATCAACAAATGAAACACGACAATCGCCAAACGCTTTTGGATTGAATACCGCAAATAATGAACCTCGGTTATTACCGTTAATTTTTTGCTTATTGTCAGAACGGACAAACGAAATACGACCATTCACAATAAAATAAATTTCACTAGCTAATTTTCGTAACTCGTTAAACCACTCAACCGACGTATCAACGGGTAACAACATCACGGTACCAACACCATGATCTGCGGCTTCTCGTGCCTTTTTGACCCATGGCAATATACGAGAGTAAGGTGGATTGCAGAAAGCAAAACCGCTTTTTAAGTGTGACCATCCATTTAGTAACGAATCATATGACTCAGTTAAATAATTCAAATGCAAATGATTGTGATCACTAGCAGCCACATCACAAACAAAACTAAAACGAGCATTTAAAAATTCATATAACTCAATCGGCGTTTGCCATAGATCTTTTATATCTGAATCAGTTTTGCTTTTTGAATGTTTATAATCAACTTTCGCCATTTTCACTCCTTTTTGCTTTCTCTCTCGCCCTTTCTCTCATCGCGTTGACTGCATCAGAATTGCAATAATATACGCCACAGCCTGACTTCTTTTCTTCTAGTTGGATACGAATTTCAGGTATTACTTCACCGTTACTCAATTTTTTTGCCCATTTTTTGATTAGCATTTCGGCACGCTTTTCAACCTCGAACTCAGATTGATTGTATTGGCGCATGTGCTTTCTAAGGTCGGTAACAATCCAGTACATGACTGGATGAGACCAAGGGAATTGCTCCGCTGTTTGACATGAAAAACCAATCTCAGCACTATATTTGTTGAACTCTCGCATAACTTGAGCAACTGTTGGTAACCCAATATCTGATGCCTCGCCCTCTTTGCACCATGAAATAAATTGACCAGGCGATGGGACAAATGGCGTGCTTTGTTGACGTGCTTTCTTCATACCAATTTCAAACTGACGTAACGTTGTTATGCCGTTTTCAGCAAATGACAATAACCATTGTTTTTTAAACGTATCCAGATCTGATTGTGTTTTAATAACAGCAGTTATCGCAGGAAATACTGCTTTTAACTCAATGAATATTTGATTGAATTGTTTTTCAATTTCATTAATAACATAAGTTTTGCGATCAACAGGCTGAGCTTTAACGGCTAAACAATTACCATTGTCATAAATTTCGGCTAACGATTTCATACCGTTCCTCCTGCCCAGCCAGTACTGTGCCAATCAATTTCTGATGATGTTGGTTTATTGTTTGTTGTAGAATGGAATCTATCCCAGTGCTTACGTAGTTTTGCTGGACACTGGATATTATCTTTCCAAAAGCTATCCATGTTGGCTATTTTGAATCGCCTACAAATTTCTTTGTGAGGGTTATCAACGTGATCGCCTAAAACTTGTGTCCTTAACAATCGAATATCGTTAGACCAATCAACCCAATTAGGTTCAACAGCGGTAGGGTTCACAATTAATAATTTTTCATAAATCCACTTAGCACACTCTAAATCTTTTATACTTCCCCATTTTTTACCCAATGTCGTATAAATATGGGCATCAGGATTTTTATGCAAAAAGCGCTTTAATTTTTCATCGTCTGAAAATTTGTCAAAATTTCCAGACAATAAAATATTATTAGTAGTCTCTGTAGTAGTCTCTGGTAATGGTTTACTCATTTTGGGTAAATGCATTGACTCATTTTGACTAGATGCATTATCGCAATTTGACGAAATGCATTTAGTCAAATTGGCTGATTGCATTTTGTCATTTTGACTAAATGCAAGTTGTTCAAGTTCATCTAACTTTGTATAATCTATGGAATACCATTTAGTCCTATCTCTTCCATCTTTGTTATAATTACCAACGAAAACCAACCCTTTTTTCTCAATATTTTTTATCGTTCTGACAATCGTTGAGTCACTAAAAAAGGGAAATTGTTTTGCCCATTCGGACACGCTGTTATAAATCCATTTTTTGCCATCATAATTATTATTGGTTTTTCCTATCCAATAATGCATTTGTTGCAAAATAATGGCTTCATTTAGCCCAATAAGTGTTGCTAACTTTGGATTAACAACTAATAACTCATTATCAAATAGCAGGTTCATGACGCCACCTTTCTATGAGCTTGTTTGTAAAAGTAATTCCACAAATCCTCAACAAATTGGTGGCTGACAGGTGTCCAGATGTGATTTATCATGGCTTCATATTCAAAGCCTGATTGTGAAAACTTACAACGCAATTGCGTTACAGTACAATTTAGTGTTAAACTATTCATGCGACTAATACTCCACAAGTGTTTTTTCGCAACCGACCGATAGCCTTCTGCAAAATTGCTATCGGTCACCCTTTCCAAAAATCATTTCAGTTATAACGATAATTTCACTCAATCTACATTGAATTGCATACGACGTAGCTTTTAATGACTTTTTTTCTTTTTTATCCAGTATTCCATCTGCGGTAAATTCATTATGTTGCCGACAAAACTGACCAAGCTCTGCAATCAAATTATTAAATTTATTTAGTAGATCATCATTATCAAACTCACTAAACTCAGGCAGCTTAACAAAAACACCGCCTCTATATTTTGCAATTGCCTCTGTAATAACATTAGAATTGGCTTCTGCTTCCATTTCTAATATCATTCCCAGCGGTACCATTTGCCCATTTAATTGCCGCACACGATTGCGTAATGCGTTTTCTGTACCCGATGTTGGATCTAGTCGTTTCGCCATTTCAGGGTACTTACCGTCAAATGATGTGATTAACTGATGAATTGCATCGGTTATCTCTTTCGGTGTTGGATAATTTCTATTGTCCACATTTACCTCTATTCTTGGTGGTTGTTTTAATGTTTATTTCGATATAATTTTGTATCAACTTTTAATGCTCCATTGGTTATTTCCTGAATCCGATACGCATTTTTTTCGGGAATAATGTCTCCCCATTGAGAGATAGCCCCTTTTGATATACCTAAACTTTTAGCTAATGGAGTTACACCATTAAAATAATTTAAAACGATATTTTTGAACATTTACGCCTCCTTTTTGTTTAGTTTTCTAAATATTATATGTTTATTTATCTAAAGTCAACAGGTGTTAAGATAACTAAACTATTTATTAATAGGTGTCTTTATGAATACAATTGGATCTAGAATAAAACAAAAACGAACAGAACTGGGCTTAACCCAACGCGAACTAGCTAAATCAATAAAAGGGGCAAACCATTCTTCTGTTTCGCAATGGGAGTCAGATATATCTACACCCAGTTCTAAAAATTTATTTGATCTGTCAATTGCTCTTAATTGTGATTTTGCGTGGTTATTAAAGGGAAACTTTGAATCTAGTGTAGTCCCAGTAGAATTACATTCATACAAAGTACCATTAATTAGCTACGTCCAAGCTGGAGCGTGGACAGAGTCTTGTGAACTAAGAGACTCTACAGGATTTGAATATATAATAACCTCTTTAGATCTATCAAAAAAAGCATTTGCACTTAAAATAAAAGGGGATTCCATGGAGCCCGAGTTTAAAGAAGGCGATTTAATAATCGTAGATCCTGAAGTACTGCCATATCCTGGTGAATTTGTTGTCGCAATGAACGGCGAATCAGAAGCAACCTTTAAAAAATATCGTGAATTAGGTTATGACAAGCATAATAGGATGCAGTTTGAATTAATACCATTAAACCCAGATTATAGCCCCATGAGCACATTAAACCAGCAAATACGTATAATAGGTACAATGGTTGAACATAGAATATTTAGGAAAAGACGAGTATGAAATATAAATGTATATCATTAATTTTATTGTTGAGCTGTATGAGCAATATGGCTTATGCGGACTGGGAAGTAAAAAAAGAAGGTCAAACAGAAATAACAGCGAGTATGCATGCAGAAAGAAGCTCTGAAGAAAACACTTTAATGTCGATTGGTTGCACAGATCTTTTTAGTGTAAATGATAATGGAGATTTAACATTTTTCATTTATACAGAAGACCCTAATTTTAAAAATGCAGGTGAAATAGATGTTTTAATTGAAGATCTTAATAATAACTCTACTAGAAAAAAAATGTTTTCTAGTGGTAAATATATAGTGCTAGAACAAGGAAGTCATGATGTTACAGAAGTGTTTAACTTCATGAAACATAAGAAACGTATCATTGTTACAATGAAACCATTAACAAAGAATACTAAAGCGGAATTCATTGCATTTTTTGATCTTGATAACTACGATAGTATCGTTACAGATGTAGAAAAAACGTGCAAAATAAAATAACAATAAAATAGTGACCTTATCAGGTCACTTTCTCCTACCATAACGTTTACCTTTCTAAAATTATTTTATTATTCTATAAAAATAATATTGACTTTTTTGTTTAGTTATCTAAAATTAGATGCAGTTAATTTTACATAGCTCTTTAAAAATCAAAACATCTAATTAATTGTTCTTGTTTTCAGTTCGTCGTATTTAAACCCCGTTTCTGATTCCATGAATTCTATTGCTGAAATTGGATAACCGCATAAAGCGCATGAGATGCTTTTCACAAAAACCGCTTCATCATTTGGATTTAGCTTAGGTTCATGTTCGAAAAGATATTCATGGCTTTGGCATATAACACAACTGTGTTTTATTGTTTTAATCTCGTCCATAGTCTTAGATAAGTTAATCAGTTAATTAGAGTTATTCATTATAATAAAACACTGAATTTATATTCAGTGTTTTTTGATGAATTGTTTTGATGGTTCTTTAAAAATCAGGCTCAATATCAATTATCAGATTCGCTTTCTGGATAAAGTACCGTGTTATTTAAATATTCAGATTGATTAGGTAAATCACCAGCTAACCAAGATATGATTTTTTCAAATTTAGTTAGCTTTATTGGAGGATTATATCTAAGACCTAGACAAATAGCTGCTCTTTGTTGTGCAGCGTTACGTAGAACAGAAAAAACATGGCTATCATCTTTTTCCATTAATTTTAGTTTTGATACTAATTGCTCATTTTCAAAAGAGTCAACATCTCGAATTAATGCCAAATATTGATAAGCCCTGGATTGTGCTACCTCTGAATTTTTACCAAATTGGTAAACTGAGTTAAATGCAGAAACACATGCTATCAGTCCACCATAAAAAATGGTACCTCGAAAATCCGCAAAAACAGCGGCGCCAAAGAATAAGATTAGAAATGATAAGAAACGATCTACCCTACCATACAATGTGGCTTGCATTTTTTCTAAAGCATATGAGTAGTTAATATCATAAATAATATCCTGTCTCTTTATTTCCATCTTATTCACCTTTTTAACTTTTGGGTTTAGGTTTAGAGTCAGGTTTAGGCTCAGGTTTAGGGTTAGTAGGTCTTTTTCTGGGGGGATAATGCTCTAATCCAACAGCATCGTCTAATTGTATTTTTTGTTTAGTCATGATTTATTTCCTTATTTTTGAGGTTTAGGTACGGGACGTTTGTTACTATTTTCAGTGATATTTATCTGTATCATCTTTTTTATTAGTGAAATCTGTAGCTGACATTTTCACACTCCATTTACTGATAATTGATATTGAGCCTATATTTTATAACAGAACTATGTAAAAAGCTATTTAGCTCTTTAAAAATCAGGAACAGCATTAACTAAGTGTATTTTATATTTGGGGTTTATTTTTGATAAGGCTTTTGTAGTCTTTCTCTTCGGGAAGATCGCCAGCAAACCATGCAACTAATTTTTGTAGTCTAGATAAAGAAACGGCACTATCAGGTTCAACATCTGCGCTTAAAACAATAGTAGCCCTTTGCATAGCAGCGAATTCGATTGCTTTCAAATGATGTATATCATTTTTTTCTACATCTTTAATTTGTTTTGTTAATTCTAAATCACAAGTAATATGAGATTGATCTCTAATCAATCGAAGAAAAGCTTTACACTGAGAGTCAGCTCTAGCTGATGATTCAGAGAACTGAAATACTTGTTTAAGCGCCATTGATGATGCAATTAACAAACCATACCAAATAGTGTTTTTAACATCACCAAAAACAGCACCACCTAAGAATACAACAATAAAAGATAAAAAACGATCAATCCGTCCTAATAGGAGTGAAGTCATTTTATTCATGTAATAGTTATAGTGAATATCGAAAATTAAAGTATCTCGACATGATAATTCTTGTGTTTGGTCAGTTTCAGACATAATACTCCCCTTTATCTTAAATTATTAAATCTAAGATTGGCGTGACAACTAATCTTACCACGATAGCTGTGAGTGGTAAAACAACCAGCATTACTTATTTTTTGTATTGTCTTGTTTTGGTGTTGGTCGTTTTTTAGGAGGAACACCCCCGTTGAATTTTGGTTTATTCACGTTTATCTCTACTTTTTAGGTGTTGGTATAGGTGTTGGCCTTTTTTTAGGGGGAACACTATATTTGTATTTATCCTCATCACTCATAACACTTAACCTTACTTATTAGGATTTGGTTGTGGACGTGGTTTTGGTGGAGCGCCTTTTTCTTCCTGAATAGGCTCATAAACAGGCTGAAGCCTTTTAGGTCTTGCTTTCATGGTCGCATGTAATATTGCTATATTTTGTTCTTCATTTGACATTAGTCTTATCCTTATTGTTGTGGTGTATAAATTATACATAAATAACATTATTTTATAAATAGATTCCTTGCTGTTGTGGTGACAAAAAGGACACTTGAGCCTAACAAGTATAAAGATAGGCACACTTAGTTAATGCAGTTCCTGATTACAGAATGTTAGTGGAGTAAATCGTACGCTCTTGGAGTGCAGACCAGAGCGTTTTTAAAGATTTTTTAACAAACACGTGGAGTATTAATATGAGTCATTTTGCAGTTTTAGTTATCGGAGAAAATCCAGAAGCACAATTAGCCCCATTTCATGAATTTGAAAGTACTGGCAAAAATGATCAATATGTTCAAGATATAGACATTACAGAAGATGTTTTATCATCCGCCGGTGAACAAGGTAGTTTAGACTCTGCCTTGTATTATCACGGTCTAGAAGACTCAATTGTTGAAGATGAAAGTCAAATTAATAAACTTGAACAACATAAATTTGGTTATGCAATAGTTAAAGACGGCAAATTAATTAAAGCAGTTCAAAGAACAAACCCGAACTACCAATGGGATTGGTATAGCCTAGGCGGAAGATTTGGAGGCTTCCAACTAAAAGACAAAACAACATCACCATTTGCGTTAAAACGTAATATTGATTTTGATACAGCTATTTCCAACGAGCGTCTAGAAGCCGAAATGAAGTATGACCTATTCCAATCATTTTTATTGGACAAAAATTTAGAGTTTCCTAAAACATGGAAAGAATGTAAAAAAGAACATGAAGACATTGAAAGTGCAAGGGATTTCTACAATAAACAACCTGCTGTCAAATTAATTACACAAAACTCTAAAGTTTCTAAGTTATATCCCCTTTTATGTTGCCCGTTTGACTATTTTGGCAAATCAAAAGATGATTTTATCAAACGTTGTACTGAATCAACCTGCGTTACATATGCAGTAATTAAAGATGGTAAGTGGTACTCAAAAGGAAAAATGGGCTGGTTTGGCTTATCTTCTGACGATGTTTCACAAGCGGACTGGAATGCTAAGTTCTGGGAATTAGTAAACAGCGCATCTGAAAACACATTATTTAGTTTATATGATTGTCATATCTAAATAAATAAAATATGAGTCCTGTGCATAGGTCTCACGAACAAAATTATTTACAACATTTGTGGAGAATGGAAATGACAGATAAAACATTAAAAGACTTGTTACTAGAAGGTGTTGACCGTTTTAACAATAGTGATAAACCTGCCTCAATAATTGATGAAGCACTTGAAGAATTATTTAAAAATACAATTGAATCTGCATTTGGCCGGTATAGCGATTTTGGGCTAGCTGTAAAAGAAGCGTTCAAAGAAGCATTACCTGCTAATATTCAAGATGTTATTTCTCTACCTAAATATAACCAATTAATTGTCAACTCGCTTCAACGACAATGGATTTCATCGAATGTTGAGCAAAATTTTGTGGATAAAGCGACAAAAATGCTTAATAACATTATTAATGAATACCCTATTCCTGAATATATTTATCTTTCTGATTTACTGGAGGCTTTTGTTGAAGAATATGCAGAAGAAGCCATGGAGAAGGGATGGGATCGACCAGACGTCAGAACTAATGAAAGCAGTTGTTATTATATGCATATCTATTTTGATAAGATACCTAAAAATGAGAGTTATTCATCATACATGGATGGAAGTGAGTACGAATTGGACAACAATCTCGCTTGTCGCCGTTTAGACGAAAAAGTAAAAGATAAATTTGAGCTAGCTGAATGTTACGCTTATGAAGTTTATTCAGCAAAAATTGATGGCGAATGTATTGGGAAATTAATTCAACCCACAAACACAAAATATCAAAACTTAATTATTGCTCTTTATTACGGACAATCCAAACTTGTATTTGACTGTGACATGATAGACGACTTTGTTTACCCGAACCATTGCGATTAATTAAACATCTTAGTGCAGAAAGATAAAATAAAATGTGGAGTATTAAATATGTTTTTCAAAAACCTAATTATTTATCAATTCGATAAAAATAACAGCGGCATAGAACGTTTAGACAACGACATGTTAAAAAACATGGCATTCACACCCTGCGGACCAACAGATTCAATTAAAAAAGGTTTTGTTTCGCCAATTGATGACGATGACGTATTAAAATTACAGGTCCAAGGGCACTCGTTATTAAAGTTACGCATTGAAAGCAAGCTGTTACCATCATCTGTTATCAAGAAAAAAACATCTGAACGAATTGAACAACTCGAACAAAAACTAGGTCGTAGCGTTACTAAGAGTGAAAGACTTCGTGCAAAAGATGATGTTATTGTTGACTTACTGCCTGTTGCTTTCACAAAAGATCAATACGTCTATGTTTGGATTAATGATAAAGATAAATTTATAGCGGTAGAAACAGCAAGCTTTAAAAAAGCCGAGGACGTTCTTGCATTGATAAGAAAAGAATTAGGCGTATTAGCACTCAAACCACTTTTTGTTGAAAATTATATATCATTCACGTTAAAAGAATGGGTATGTAATGACAGCACTCCACCAAACTTTTTTGTACTCAATGATGCAATGTTAGCCGACCCATTAGACGGTAATGGAAAAATAAAACTTATTGACGAAAACCTCACTGCAGAAGAAGTCAAAAGTTATCTAAATGGCGGGCATGAAATTAAATCGCTATCGTTCTCATATAAACAGCAAACAGTTTTTACAGTAAATACTGAGCTCGTTTTTTCAAAAATTAGCTATTCATCTGAAATGTTAGATGAAAATAGCGATATCTCACTAGATGATAAAGCAAAACGAATAGAAGCTGATTTCTTTTTAGTTGCTAATGAACTAGCTAATTTAATCAACGATTTTACTAAAGCGGTGCAATAACGCAGGTGGCGTCTGGTATATGCGTTGATAATTAGTGTTAGCAGTGATCTGTTCCTTATACGGTTAGCCCACTAATTTGAAATATACAAGCCAAAATACTTTCCAGACGGTAGTGTCACGCCGTTGGCGACAGAGTGGCAATTACTTAATACAACAATAGTTAACGACTAAGAGGGGTTTATAATTGGCTAAGTTTATTGAGGTAACAGACCAAGAAGGTAAGATGTTAGTTAACATAGAATGCATTATTTATATTCAAAAAACCGATAGTATTGAAACGGTTATTGAAATATTTAATGACAAAACCCTTTTTGTTCAAGAGTCATATGAAGAAATAAAATCAAAACTGGAGATTGCTAATGGCTAAATTAAATTAGCGTAAATATCCTAATTCCCTATTGGGGAAATAATACTTCTAATGAATTAACGCCAAATTTGGTGAAAATATTAAATTTAGATAAAAAATTATGTATTACACAACAAAAGAAGCTGCGAGTTATTTAAAAGAACATCCAACTAATGTAAGAGCTAAAGCATCAAAAGGAATTATCAAGGGATACAAACGTAACGGTAAAAAAGGACACTGGCTTTTTGAGAAAGAAGATCTTGATAATTACATAAAAAGAAATCAAAATGACACCTCGCAAGAGGTGCTGCGACATAATGAGTTTGAGGAGTTAAAAAAATGTCAAAGCAACCAATTAAATTATACAAACGGGGCGAAATCTGGCACTACGCGTACAGCTCACCGAATGGTACCGGAAGAGTACGCAAAAGCTCTGGGACTCGCGATCAGCAAAAAGCATTAGAGCTAGCTGCTCGCGAATATGATACAAGCTGGCGAGTGGCAAAATTAGGTGAACGACCAGAATATACTTGGATAGAAGCTGTTGTTGTCTGGTTAAACGAGAAACCAGAAAGAAAGGAAAATAAAAATTACGATCTAATTTGGTTGGATAAATATTTAGCTAATAAATATATTTCAGAAATTGATCGCAATTTAATAAACTTTATCAAAAAAGAAAAACAGGAAACAGGTGTAAAAAACAGAACTGTTAACGGCGTACTGCAACAAATTAGAGGCGTACTTAATTGCGCATATGAGAATGACATGCTTGATAAAGTACCCGCTATAAAAATGTTACCAGAACCACCACCAAGACAAGTTATGCTAACACCGAATCAGGAAAAAAGGCTTGTTGATGAATTACCTGATCATTTAATACCTATTGTTATTTTTGCACTAGCAACAGGTTTAAGGATGAGTAATATCACAGGCCTTTTGTGGGAAAATGTCGATATTAAAAATCGTCATGCATGGGTTAACATCGGTAGTGGTAAAGTAAAAACCAAAGGGATTGGTATTCCATTAAACAGCGTTGCATTGTATGTTTTAGAAAATTTGCAAGGCAAACACCCAACCAATGTTTTTACTTACAAAGGTAATCCAATAAAGCGCGCTAATTCAAAAGCATGGAGAAACGCTCGTAAAAGAGCTGGCCTATCCCATCTTAGATTTCACGATTTAAGGCATGTTTGGGCAAGCAGACACTCAATGAATGGCACTCATCCACACGCACTACAAGATTTAGGAGCGTGGAGTAAAGCTGATACAGTTAGAAGATATGCCCACTTATCTTCTAGGCATTTGCTGGTAGCTTCGGAAAACGCGTTATCAGAAAGTGCCACAAATTTGACACAAAGAGTATTGCAATAAAAAAAGCACTTTCGCGGAGTGCTTTAATCGATTGATATTCTTAATGAATTGGCGGAACGGACGGGGCTCGAACCCGCGACCCCCTGCGTGACAGGCAGGTATTCTAACCAACTGAACTACCGCTCCGCTTTTATTTGATAGTTTTAATGTTAGAACATTAAATCGGGTGTGATGTTAAAGATTTTTTTTATTATCGTCAATAAAATTTTAAAAATTACCGTTTAATTGACCATAAAGCAATCATTTGTTCAAATTCCATAATGCTCCACCACTTTTTTTATCAATTTTTTTTAAAACTGATTCATGTTCAGAAAGCTCATATTCAGTTGCTTTGATTACTTTTAAAGGCGCGCCGTTACGTTCTACTCTTTTTATTATATTATTTTCCGATGAAGATGAGTTATTATCCTCTGCATTAAAAGATAAGGTCGTTTGCCCCCCCGTCATCGCTAAATACACTTCAGCTAAAATCTCGGCATCTAATAACGCGCCGTGCAGGGTTCTGTGAGAGTTATCAATTTGATAGCGCTCACATAACACATCTAGGTTATTACGTTTACCAGGAAATAGGCGCCTTGCCATGGCTAAGGTATCAGTAACAATACAATGATCAGCAGTTTTAAAATCAAACCCACAAAGACGAAATTCATAATCCATAAAGCCCACATCAAACGAAGCATTGTGGATAATTAATTCAGCGCCATCGATAAATTTAATAAAATCATGCGCTATATTTTTAAAAATCGGCTTATCTTTAACAAAATCGTCACTTATGCCATGCACTTTAAATGCATCTTCATCAATTAAGCGTTCTGGGTTAATATAAACATGAAAATGGTTACCCGTTAAACGGCGATTAATGACTTCAACAGCACCAATTTCAATAATCTTATGTCCTTCATAGTGATTGTTACCTTCTTGGTTCATGCCAGTTGTTTCAGTATCTAATACAATTTGTCGCGTAGAATGATTTATCACTTGCTTCTCTTTTTATATCAATGATTGGGAAAAAACATTTTTAGTGGTATAGTCTAGCACCAAAAAACTTTAATGTTGATACTTTCATAAATGAAGATAATCGTCAATTTGCTAAAGTTATAGAATAACAGTAAATAAATTAAATGGCTGTTAACTTGCACTTTCAATTAAAATAAGCAAGAGATTTAAATTCTATCCCCAACAATTATTAAATAATTTTAAAAAATGTTAAAAAAAATCGAAATATATACAGATGGTTCTTGCCTTGGTAATCCGGGTCCTGGTGGTTATGCTGCTATTTTAAAATATAAACAAACTGAAAAGATATTATCGAAAGGTTTTTTTAAAACAACGAATAATCGCATGGAATTATTAGCTGCAATTGTGGCTTTAGAACAATTAAAGCAACCTTGTCAAATTGAGTTATATTCTGACAGTCAGTATTTGCGTAACGGTATTATGAATTGGATCCACGGTTGGAAAAAAAATGGTTGGAAGACAGCCAGCAAACAACCAGTAAAAAATGTCGACTTATGGAAAAAGCTTGATGAATTAGTGCAACCCCATAACATTAAATGGATTTGGGTCAAAGGTCATGCTGGTCATATTGAAAATGAGCGCTGTGACATTATAGCTAAAACACAAGCGCAATCCCCTACTATGCAAGACGCTATATTTGAACAATCTCTAACTGATTAATTTATAAAAATACTTTTATGAAACTGATATAAATTTACTTGCTTTTAAATAGATAACTGATGGTATAAAAATAATATGTATCAACTGAATAGCATCAAATCCTTAAAAGATAATTATATTTGGATTCTAAGCAACTCTGATAATCAAGCCGTGATTATTGATCCTGCCGAAGCTGGACCTGTTATTAATTATATTAATAAGTATAAATTATTCCCCCCTTGGAATCCTACTTACCCATCACCATATTGATCACACTGGTGGGGTGTGTGAATTAAAAGCTCAATATCAGCATATTGATATTTACGGCCCTAGCGAAATCGATCTGCCGATTAATTATCTTGTTAATCAAGATAAAGTTTGTATTGGTAATTTTAGCTTTGATGTTATAACAGTACCCGGACATACTCTTGGGCATTTAGCTTATTATTGCTACCCTTATTTGTTTTCTGGCGATACTTTATTTTCGGCTGGTTGCGGAAGGGTTTTTGAGGGTACTTATCAACAAATGTTAGATTCATTAGAACATTTAAAACGGCTGCCTGATGATACTTTAATCTGTGCTGGTCATGAATATACTCTATCAAATTTAGCCTTTGCGTCCCATATATTGCCTAATGATAAAAACATCAAAAGCTATATAGATCTGATTTCAAAAAAATCAAAAACATTACCGTCTATTTTGTTTAAAGAAAAGCAAATTAACTTATTTTTGCGATGCCATGAACATCAATTACAAAATAAGTTCAATTTTAATAATGAGTTAGATTTGTTTGCTTTTTTTAGGAGCCAAAAAGACATTTTTTAGGTATAATATTAAACTTAATTTGGGTAAAACTTACGGAATAATGAAAAAGTTATTAATATTTACAACATTATGTTTGTTTCTAGGTGCGTGCCATCATCATGCACCGCGATATAATCCTGTTGTTAGAATAAAGTATTCGAAAAACACGGCTAATAACAGAAGTAATTCTAGTAGTTATGTATCTATCACTCAGAATCCATGGCAATATATGCTTAATCAGATTGATGCCAATGTTCCTGAAAATAGCCGAATTAAAGCAGAACGAGAACGATTATTACGTAATCCTAAAGGATTTGAAACGGTTGCCTTACGTTCTGAACCTTATGTTTATTACATTATTAATCAACTTCGTAGAAATAATCTACCTGCTGAATTAGCTTTAGTTCCTCTTATTGAGAGCGCTTATGACCCACTTGCAACATCACCTGCACAAGCTGCGGGACTGTGGCAATTTGTGCCAGTGACAGCTAGAGAGTATGGGTTACAACAAAGTAATTCATTTGATGCCCGTAGGGATCTAATTGCCTCCACTAATTCTGCAATATCGCTGCTACAAAATTTAAATAACCGTTTTAATGGGGACTGGCTTTTAACACTTGCAGCTTATAATGCGGGTGAAGGTCGAGTCAGAAAAGCCATTGAGAAAAATCAGGCAAAAGGTTTACCAACAAATTATTGGTCATTAGACTTGCCAACTGAAACCATGCACTATGTGCCTAAAATTTTAGCTATCATTGATATTGTTAAAAATAATAAACGATATGGTATTAAGTTACCTGATTGTAATTACGAAAATTCGCTTGTTAGAATTGATATTTCTAAAAATATTTCATTAGCTAAAATTGCTAAATATTCTAAATTATCGCTTGATGAATTAACAACATATAATGCAGGATATGTACAACAAACAGTAAATGGTCCTTTTCATCTGCTTGTTCCTTATACTCATGCTCATGATTTATTTAAAAAATTACAAAAAGAAAATCTTGTTGCAAATGAAGTTACAGAACTTCTACAAGAGACTCCTCATGCTAATATGCCATTTGAATTTGGATCAAGTTTCATTCAAAGCAAAAGCATTGTAAGTAGAAATAACTTTTCTAGAAATGAAAAAAAGATTGCTTATCTTGTCAAAGCAGGAGATAGTTTATATTCCATAGCAAAAAATTATCGTGTAAAAATTACTGATATATTGCAGTGGAATAATCTAAAAAATTCTAGAGTTCAAGAAGGTGATATCTTAACAATCAATCTTGCCAATGCAAATCCAATCTAAAATTTACTAATAGAGGATTATGATCTGATGCGGTTGTGCTAATAATTTCAGCTGCATTAAGTTGTAATCCTCGGTAAAAAATAAAATCTAACGGTCTGCCCATAAATCTCTTACGAATATCGATTGAAAAATTAACAGGCTTAAGTTCAATTGAATAAACAAGATGATACAATAAATTTAGTCGCTGTCTACTCCATGCATTAAAATCCCCAGCCAAAATAACTGGACCATTATGTTCTTTTATTCGGGTTAATAACATGCGTATTTGTTGGCGGTAGACTTTTACACCAATACTAAAATTTACAGCATGAATATTAGCAACTAATAATTGTTGCTTAGAATCTCTAATCGGATAAATAGTAATTAAAGCAGATTTAGGAACACGAATTAATGGTTCTTTCTCTCTAAAAGAGAAAAGTGAAGTTGGTAACGAGTCAGAGATTGTCATGACCCCAGCATAAATATTGTTAAAACAATATGCAGGGACATGATCGGCAATTTTATTATGCTGTGAAATAAAATGAAGTAAAGGTAATGTTGTTTGTGCTTCTTGTAATAAGATTAGTTTAGCTTTATCAGCATATTGTTTGAGTACAGTAATACAATCAGATTTCTTTTGTTTAAAAATATTCCAAACTAAAACAGTAAATGATGTTTGATCGATTAACGGTTTATTAACTGTAATTTGTTGGTTAGGCAATAGCAACTCAACTTCGTTGCTTGCCTGATAACGTAAAGTATAACATCGATTTTTAAACATTTTTATCGTTCAACTTTTTCTGCAAATATTGATCAAAAGTTAAAGTATCACTCTGCTCTTTCTTCGTCTGTTTTTCAATAGATAAATTGCGTTGTTGAACAAAATCACCTTCAGTTAATAATGTTAAAGGTTCTGCCATAAGCTGTTTTTTATATTGGCTTGCTAAAGCTAAACCAAATTTTGCTGTACCTAAATCGCTTATTGCTTGTAGTGTTCTTGCTGATAAAGTTAATTCAGGTTGATCAAACATCAAATCTAAACGCTCACAAACATTACGATAACCCTGCTTGTCATCTTGATGATCTAAAACATCAGCAACACGTAATAAATCTTTGAATAATTGGTGTCCAACTTTGGCCAAAGGTTCTCGATAGCTATTGCAACCAATACCAATCTCAAGCCCTGGTTTTCGTCCTTCCATTATTACCCTATTCCAATTTAATTTGGCACACTCAAGTTCTTGACTGCTCATTTCAGGCGCTGGTGCTAGTGCACACCAAATTAAAAACAGATCGATAAATCGTATTTGTTCTTCAGTAATCCCCACCGGTGAAAATGGATTAACATCTAATGCGCGTACTTCAATATATTCAATACCACCACGTAAAAGTGCATCCGACGGCGACTCCCCAGTCATTGCAACTCTTTTAGGTCGAATTGGCCCGTAAAATTCATTTTCAATTTGCAATACATTATCGTTTAATTGACGATAATGACCATCGACTTTGATACCCAGTTTAGCAAATTCCGCTGATTTTGTATGCGTTGCTCGTTTTAATCCTTCAACATAAATATCTAAATGATTAAAAGTAATGCCTAGTTGTTTTTGTGCATTATTAGTATACCCTATATCGCTTAACCTTAAAGAGGTTGCGTAAGGCAAATAACAATTACCATTTGTTTGTTCAATAAAGGCTTTTGCTTTTTGTGGATCTTGAATAAATGAGGAGCACATCGATGGTGATGCTCCAAACAAATAAGGAATAACCCAACCAAAGCGATAATAGTTACGAATCAATGTAAAGTAGCCTTCAGAAATAACAGCTTTACCCTCTTCTGTATTTTTTACACCATCTCTTGCTTGCCAAAATGCCATAGGTAATGAAAAATTATAATGAACGCCAGATATGGTTTGCATCATTGCACCATAACGGTTTTTTAAACCTTCTCGATAAACCGTTTTAAAACGCCCTTCATTTGATGATCCATATTGAGCTAAAATAATATCTTCTTCATTGGCAACAAAACATGGCATACTTAATGGCCACATCATTTCGTCATCAATATTTACACTAGCATAACGATGCAGATCGCGTAAAAACGTTAGCATATAATCGATATTGGTATTAACCGGTGTAATAAATTCTAGCATTGATTCAGCAAAATCAGTTGTTATCCAAGGATGAGTCAACGCTGCGCCAATTTTTGCGGGGAATGAAGTTTTCGACAATGTCCCGTCAGGCAAAATGCGTAAAGTTTCACGTTCAACACCGCGTTGAATACCTTGTAAGATGGTGTAGTGTTTTTCTAACCAGTTAAGCGCTTTAGAAACATCAGGAATCATATTTTGCCTTCCTTAAATGAAATTATTTATTTTTTTATATTAACATAATTTGATATTAACAATGGTCTAATTTATAACAACCTTTAAAATAAAAACTAAATATAATTTGTAATTTAATGATTAGAAAATACAATTCACTATTTTTATTACAGATAATTGAATATTGGCAGATTTTTAAATATAACAACTACCTCATAGATTGAAGATAATATTAGGGTTTGATAATTAAATTATTTATCTTTTCTTTGTAATAAAACCAAGACTTCCATATGTGAAGTATGGGGAAACATATCAAACAGTTGCACTTTCATGATTTGATAGTTGGATAACAACATCAAATCTTCGACTAACGAGGTTAAGTTGCAACTTGAATATAAAATATAGCTTGGTTGTACATTTTCTAAATACTGCATAAGCACTTTACCAACCCCTCGTCTTGGTGGATTAAGCAGCACTAGATCTGGAGTGTGTTGTTCAGCAATAGCGTATTGAGTAGCATCAAGTGATTTAAATGTTAACCGCTTAAAACCTAACTTGTTAGCTGATTTTGTTGCACATTCAATCGCATCTGGACTAATTTCAATTCCTGTTAGCTGGATTTGATTTTCAATAGCAAGACTAACACAACTTAAGCCAAAACCACCTACACCACAAAACAGATCCCAAATTGAGTGAATAGATAAATTTGTGACCCAGTCACTTGCAGTTTTATAAAGATTGCTGGCAACATCACTGTTTGTTTGAAAAAAACTTTTAGGCTTAATGAAAAGAGGAACGCCATTTAATGTCATTGGTAAAAATGAGGTGTCGGTTAAAACTAACTCTTCTTCCCCTTCTAAAATAGCTGCATGATTAGGTTGGATATTTATTGAAATTACCTTTAAGTTTTGTATTTTATCTTGTAATTGTTTAAAAGAATTATTTATTTTTTCGACAAGTTTGTGCGATTTTAAAACAAATCGCAGCATAAAACAGCTTATATTATTCTCTTTACTTTCAGTAACAATAACAAATTTCAACTCTCCTTTTCGCTTATTAATATTATAAGGTACAAGCCCCTGTTTACGGATGAAAGTTCGAACAAGTTTTAGGATGTTTTGCATACTATTTGAGTAAAGAGGACAATCACATAAATCGACCATCTCATTATCTGTTTGTATCCCTAAAATAGGTCTTTCAACAGTACCTAACACCGCCATTTTTGCTTTATTACGGAAAGCAAACTCATTACTAGCAAACGGTTCAACAACGTCATTAGGTTTAAATTGAGTTAATTGTTGTAACAGATTATTTTGTTTTTCTGCTAGTTGTGCATGATAGGGCTTATCCATCCACTGACAAGATAAACATTTTTTCTGCTGATAAAAACGACATTGCATTGCGATAAAACCCTTTCTTATAATGAGTTATTATATATATAAAACCGTATTGAAATAAGTATAATTTTTTATTTTATACTAAAACATATACTTTCCTGAAACTTTTTTACAAAATTTTATAAGAATATAAGCAAAATGCATAATTAATCATCCGGTATGATTTGACGAAATAGCGGGGTATGATAGGATATTGTCATTAATATTACAGGAAAAATTTAATGTCTATAAAGTTAAAAACCCCCGTCGAAATTGAAAAAATGCGAATAGCTGGAAAACTTGCAGCTGAAGTATTAGAAATGATTGAACCTTATGTTAAACCGGGCATTAGTACTGGTGAACTAGACAAAATTTGTTATGAACATATTGTTAATGTTCAAAAAGCTATTCCAGCTAATATTGGCTATAGTGGCTATCAACACACTAGTTGCATTTCAATTAATGATGTGGTTTGCCATGGTATTCCAAGTTTTGACAAAAAGCTAAAAGATGGTGATATTTTAAATATTGATGTAACAGTTATCAAAGATGGTTATCACGGTGATACTTCTAGAATGTACATTGCTGGCAAACCAACTATCGCAGGTGAAAAATTATGCCAAGTTACACAAGAAAGCCTTTACGAGGCGATTAAAATTATCAAACCTGGCATACGTTTAAAGGAAATTGGTAAAACGATTCAAAAATATGTCGATAAATTTGGTTTTTCTTCAGTTCGGGAATATTGTGGTCATGGTATTGGTGAAGTCTATCATGACGAACCTCAAGTTTTACATTATGACGCTGATGACGGCGGTGTAATTTTAAAACCAGGCATGACTTTTACTATTGAACCTATGATAAATACAGGCGATTGGCGTACCCGTACCATGAAAGATGGCTGGACAGTCAAAACCAAAGATCATGGTCTTTCGGCACAATATGAACATACCATTTTAGTTACTGAAAATGGTGTTGAAGTCTTAACATTACGTAGTAATGAAGATTTTCCTCGCATTATTGAACACTAAATAAAAAGATTCAACAATAGTTTATTGTTGAATCTTTTCACTTATAAATTTCTATCTATAATTTTTATATTCGAATTTTTTTGTGCTAATTTTTTATTTAGTTCATCGAGTTTACTTCTATGTATATCTTTTTTTAGAGAACGAACATAAGAAGCACATAGAATAGCAAACCCACTGTTTACACTTAGCAAAAATAATAAACCTATAAGTAAACGCTTAAAAATTCGTTCCAGTTTAAATTTCATAAAATCTTAATATAATAAAGTATACAATTTACGTCGATAACTACTAGCTAACGGGTTACTTGTTCCTAATGCTGCTAGTAAATCAAGTAATGTTTTCTTCACTTGTCCGTCACCAACATTAAGATCTTTTGTCAACGGTTTAAATAACAACTCTAATGCTTCCTCATGACGCCCTACATGCATTAATTGGGAAGACAATTGAATCATTAATTCAACGTTATCAGGATGTTGAGCAAATTCCGCTTGTAATTGCTGTAATTCAGGAGAATTAGCGGCTTGTTCAAGTAGTTCTATTTCGGCTTGTAATCCATGATAACTTGAATCTTGATCTTGTAGAGGAATAGTTGCAAGCACTTCTTTTGCTTCATTTAGCTGTTTAAGTTCAATTTGTGATTTTATTAGCATTAATGCAATATCTGTTCTTGGTTTACCCAAATGATCGGTAAGTGATTTCCAAGTTTGCCGTAACAGTGGTAATGCTTCTTCATATTTGGCTTCATGAAATAAATTTTGTGCTTCAATTAATTTAAGCTCATCTTCATTTGGTAACACTTTTTCTAAAAAATTTTTGATGGTTTCTTCAGATTGAGGTCCTTGAAAACCATCTACAGGTTGACCATTTTGAAATAAATAAACCGTTGGGATAGCCCGTAAACCAAATTGAGCAGCTAACATTTGTTGTTCATCACAATTAATACTGGCTAAAATAAATTGCCCATGATGTTCATTAGCCAATTTAGTTAATGTTTGAGTCATTACCTCATAATTTGGACTTCTAGCTGACCAAAAATAAAATAACACTGGGGATGTCGATGATCTTTCAATCACCTCTTGAATATTTTGCTCATTAACATCAAAAATAAATTGATTTTGCATATTATGTCCTAGGGTATAATGATTTATTATTTATTCTTTAAAATTTTATCCATTAATCTATCAGGAAGCAAACGTTTAGCAATAGCTGCTATTGTTGTTATTTTTGTTACCCTGTAACGTATTTTAGGCTTGCTGTGTTCAAGGGCATGGAATAAGTAAGGCAAAACAGCCTCGGGCGGTAAAGTAAATCGTTTAGCTATAGGTGGATTTTTTACCATATTCTTTTGCTCTGTTTGATTTACATTGTTTGAAAAATATGTCTTTAATGGGCCAGGTTCAATTAAACAAACCTTGATATTGGTTTGTGCTAATTCCAGCCTTAACACATCAGACCAAGCTTCTAAGGCATATTTGCTGGCTGAATAAGCACCTCTCCCTGGCGTTGCAACAATACCAACAATTGAACTTGTTTGAATAATACGCCCTTCATTTTGTTCTAGCATGGCTGGAAGCAGTAATTGCGTCAACTGATGGGCACCAAAAAAATTGGTGGAAAATTGAGATTCTAACTGCTCCCGACTGATCGTGCTTAATCGACCATAAACACCGTAACCTGCATTGTTAAATAACGCATATAATTTGCCTTCAGACAAAGCGAGAATTTCTTGAGCAGCTTGCTTGACTGATTCAGGATTGTCAAGATCAAGAAGCACAGTTTCAAATCCTTGCTCGATAAGTTTTTGTTGGTCCAATGATTTGCGACACGAAGCAATAACACGATAACCACGTTTTTTTAAAGCAATGGCCGAGATCAGCCCTATTCCACTTGAGCAGCCTGTAATAAATATTGTTCGCAATTTCAGCTCCGATTGATTCATATATTGTCAAATTTATTTTCTCAAACTATGATAGCACATCTAATTTGAAGTTACCCAAACTAAGCCAAGAGGATCGCATGAAAATTGCTATTATTGCTGCAATGGAAGAAGAAGTAGCCATATTAAAAAGTAAAATCACCCATTATCACGTTGAGCGTTATTTAGGTTGTGATTTTCATTTAGGTCAAATTGCTGGTTGTGAAATCGTACTGCTCCAATCTGGTATTGGTAAAGTAGCAGCATCATCAGGTACTACGTTATTATTAAATAATTATAAAGTAGATGCTGTTATCAACACTGGTTCGGCTGGTGGGTTATCGTCCGACCTTAATATTGGTGATATTATTGTTTCAAAGGATGTTTTTTACCACGATGTTGATTTGACTGCTTTTGGTTACAAGCCAGGTCAAATGTCAGGTTGTCCTGTAGCATTTGATGCTGATCAAAAATACCAATCATTAGCAAAAATCTGTATCAAAAAGCACGGAGTTAATGCGATTGAAGGTTCAATTGGTAGTGGAGATGCTTTCATAAATGGTAAAAGCAATTTAGCAAGAATAAAACAAACTTTCCCAAATGCTATTGCTGTTGAAATGGAAGCCGCAGCTATTGGTCATGTTTGCTGGTTATTTAAAGTACCATTTGTGGTTGTTCGTGCTATCTCGGATAATGGAGATAATGAATCTGCAGTTGATTTTCAATCCTTTTTAAAATTAGCTGCAACACAATCATCACTCATTGTTGAATCAATGCTAAGTGAGCTTGCGTGAGTTATCTTTTTGGGTTTGACATATTAGGTACTATTGTATTTGCTATTTCTGGTGTATTACTAGCAGCTAAAAAAGAGATGGATCCAATCGGAGCCTTAGTGCTAGCGGTCATCACCGCTATTGGTGGTGGTACAATCCGCGATATTGTTTTAAATCATGGGCCGATCTTTTGGATCACTGATTCCACTGATCTGTATATTGCTATCATCACCTCGTTAGTCACCATGCTCTTATTACGTTACTCATCATCAATTACAGTCCCTAAATGGTTATTTTCTGTATTAGATGCAATCGGCCTTGCTGTATTTGTGGGTATTGGCGTGAACAAAGCGATTTATTCTGACGTAAACAGCTTAGTGGCGGTTTGTATGGGAATGATGACTGGAGTAGGTGGTGGTATTATTCGAGATGTACTTGCTCGAGATATTCCAATGGTATTTAAAACCGATATCTATGCCACTGCTTGCGTCATCGGCGGAACAATCCATGTTATCGCCTATAATGCATTCAAACTACCTTTGGAATATTCAACACTCATTGGTATTTTGGTTACACTGGTTATTCGATTATTAGCTATCTATCGTAACCTGACTTTGCCTATTGTTGGATTAAAAAATCATTAAATGTACAAACTATGCTTACATTTAACCAATAATCAAAGACAATACTGCTCAAATAAAGGTTTACGCCAACCTATTAATAATTCTGGTACCTTCCCCTTTTTATCGATTTTCCACTTTATGTATTGATTAATTAATCGACGTGAAAGCAATAAATCCTCACTAAGACCTGTTTGTGAAGAAATAGTCAGTGCTGCTTGTTTTAATTCATTAGTAATTTTTTTATAATCTGGATAGCTATTAACTCGGCGAATTGGTTGAATTTCGGGTATGGGAGTAGATAAAAGATCCAAAATTATTTGACCATACAAGCGAATTTCTTTCCCTTTCATACCTAACTTATCAAGTTCTCCTAATGATGTCGGTGAAAAGCGTGCAATTTTCAATAATACTTCTTCATGTACTACAAAATTTATAGCAATATCTTGTTCTTTTGCTAATCTATATCGCCAGCTCGCTAATTTATACAATTGCCCTAAACTTTTCCCTTTCAATTGCCAACTATTTTTAATATTTAGATAAGCATCATTTGGATCCATTAATTCCGATTTACGGACAACCGCCATTTGGCACTCTTGATAAGCTGCTTGTAAATAATGATTAGTACTTAACTGTGATTTTAAAATATTAATTAATGGGAAAAGATATAACACATCATTAATAGCATATTTACACTGTTTTTCAGTTAATGGACGTTTTAGCCAATCTGTTCGGGTTTCACTCTTATCAAGTTCGACCCCTAAATATTTTTTTACTAAACTAGCATAACCACTACTTAATGGATTATCTAAAAATGAAGCTAATATTTGGCTATCGACAATCGGTGTTGGAACACAGCCAAAATGATAAGAAAAGACCTCAATATCTTCACTACATGAATGAAAATATTTTTCAATAGTTGGATTATTTAATATAGCCAAAAAAGCCTGCCAATCAGTAATACTAATTGGATCAATTAATGCTGCATGTTCACCATTAAATACCTGCAGTAAACCCAAATGAGGGTAAAAGGTTCGGGTTCGAACAAATTCAGTATCTAAAGCCAAAGCCGAGCTATTTTCGATTTTTGAACAATAATCAGCTAGCTGATCATTACTAATAATAAGTTGATAAGACAAAATTAAATTCCTGTTCAAATATATTTATTCATTGTGTGTATTTTTGTCAAAAACGATATCCATTACCACGATCTCGGAACGAGTCATTAAGCGAATTGGTGGTCCCCAAAATCCATATCCACTACTCACAATGCTGCTAAAATGATGATCTTCGTTTCTATATAATCCATAAGTATTTTTATACATTAATTTTTCAATAATATTAATAGGAAATATTTGCCCAGCATGAGTATGTCCAGAAATCATCAAATCAACCCCCAGTTTTTCTGGCTCAGTAAGGTCTTTTGGTTGATGATCTAATAAAATAATTGGCGAATCAGTATTAGTAAACATAATAAGATCTGCCAGTGAAGCCCTATTTACATTATAACGAAATGAAGAAAAATCATCTCGGCCCACTAATGTAATCCCTATATCATCGAAATAAATGATATCATCCTTTAGTACTTTCATACCTGCTTGCCTAAAAGCATTAGCAATATCTTCTTCGCGGTTATTTTCTAGGTTAGTGGCTAAGTATTCATGATTACCAAATATAATATAAGTACCATATTTTGATCTTAATTGTTGAAATTGCTTATCAAAACCATTTTGTGTAAAAGGTTTTAAACGTTTATCTAATGTATCCCCCGTAATCACAATAAAATCAGCATTAAGCTTATTCACTTCATCAACCATTTGTTGAATAAATCGATGTGTCGTTTGTTCATTAAGATGAATATCGGAAAGTTGAACAATACGTAAATGCTCAACATTTGCAGGTTTATCAATTTTAACTTGGTAATGCACAATCTTGGGATTAATTGCCATTTCATGACCAAAACAAAACAATAATACCGAGGCAATAATATAAACAATTTTAAGCCATAAATTGGGTTTAACCTTTTTTTTACTAAGCCAACGTACAGTGTCAAAAATAAGCGAGGTAAAAACGCAGCAAATCATCAAACCAGTAATGACATTACAGCATAATGGTAGCCAATAAGTTGATATATTATTAAATATTTTAGAAAAGGTTAGCGATAATCCAGCTATAAAAACAACGATCCAATAAATAAATTGATGATAGCCGATAAAATTAAAATCAAACCAAAATAGCCATCGTTTTCCAAGATAGATAGTTATTAAAACACTAACAACAATCGCTATAACAATAGTAATAAAATCGACAAAACCCATAATTATCCGAGCAATTAAATATAAAAAAATGATATGATAACAGAATTAATTTCTATAGTACCAATTAGTTTTATGGATACCAAAAAAGACCAGCTATTCTCGACACCAATAGATAAATTAGGCGATTGGACATTTGATGAAAAAGTCGCTGAAGTTTTTCCTGATATGGTGCAGCGTTCCGTACCTGGTTATTCTAATATCATCTCAATGATCGGCATGTTAGCAGAAAGATTTGTACAGCCTAATTCAACGATTTATGATTTAGGCTGTTCCTTAGGTGCTGCCACATTATCTATTCGTCGTCATGTTAATCACGAAAACTGCCATATTGTTGCGGTAGATAATTCCCAGCCCATGGTTGATCGCTGTAAAAGGCACCTTGAATCATATAAAGCAAATACACCAGTGGATGTAATTTGTGATGATATTTGTAACCTCAATATGCAAAACGCGTCAATGGTAGTACTTAATTTTACTTTGCAGTTTTTGACGCCAGCAAATCGCCAACGTATCTTAAATAACATTTATAGCGCATTAAATCCTAATGGTATTTTAGTGCTGTCTGAAAAATTTAGTTTTAGTGATTCAACTATCGACGAATTGTTATTTAATATGCACCATGATTTTAAACGTGCTAACGGCTACAGTGAACTAGAAATCAGCCAAAAACGTAATATGTTAGAAAATGTCATGCTAACAGACACCATTGAAACTCATAAACAGCGACTGTCTGAAGCTGGTTTTAAACATATAGATACATGGTTTCAATGTTTTAATTTTGGCTCTATCATTGCCATAAAATAACTGATTGATTTAAGCTTAATTGATAAGGAAAACAGAATGATTGACTTTGGTGATTTTTACCAGATTATCGCAAAAAGTAAACTGAGCCACTGGCTAGAAGTCTTACCAGCACAACTGGCAAACTGGCAAAATCAAAATATTGATAACCGTTTTAATCAATGGCTCAATAGTATTAAACACTTACCAACTATCACCCCTTATCAAATTGATTTACTGCATAGTGTAACAGTCAATAGTGAACAACCTATCTCGATTGGTGAACAGCAACGAATTACTCAACTACTAAAAAACATGATGCCATGGCGCAAAGGCCCTTTTCACTTATATGGTATTGATGTTGATACAGAATGGCGTTCAGATTGGAAGTGGGAACGCTTAATTAAGCATATTGATAATTTAGAAGGTAAGATTGTTTTAGACGTGGGTTGTAATAGTGGTTACCATTTATGGCGCATGATTGGCGCTGGAACAAAACTTGCTGTAGGAATCGATCCTATGGCACTTTATCTATGCCAATTTGAGGCTATTCGTAAATTATTGGGTAACGATCAAAGAGCGCATTTATTACCACTTGGTATTGAGCAGTTACCCAAACTTGGCGCTTTTGATACAGTCTTCTCAATGGGCGTTTTATATCATCGTAGGTCGCCACTTGATCATTTATTTCAATTAAAAGATCAACTCGTTGAAAATGGTCAATTAGTACTCGAAACATTAGTCATTGATGGTGCTGAACATACAGCACTCATGCCGGGTGAACGCTATGCTCAAATGCGGAATGTTTATTTTATTCCATCAGTTCCAACAATGATTAATTGGTTAGAAAAATGTGGATTTTCTGATGCAAAACTGGTTGATATATCACTCACCAGTTTGGATGAACAACGTAAAACAGAATGGATGACATCGGATTCACTCGCGGACTTTTTAGATCCAACCGACTTAACAAAAACCATTGAAGGCTATCCTGCTCCAATGCGGGCGGTTTTTATTGCTAAAAAATAAGAAGAAATTGGCTAAATATTGTGTTTATTCATTAATATTAGTAGTGAATTCTACTTTAACCAATTGAACTTAATGAATATCGACTATTAGTCATAATGATTATTGTCAATGGCCACCGGCTAGCCAATAATTTGAAATGATTATAATAACTCAAATTTAGGACTAAACTAAAGTATATTGTTGTCACTACACTAGTACGTAGAAAATCAATTGCATTCAGATAGATATACATTATTTTTTAACAAGATAATCATAAACAGTATACTTTTAATGATATGCAGGTTGGTTATTGCAACGGATTAATCTATCTATATTCTTGTGGTGATAACATTAACTGTTTATATTTCTGCTTTAATATTGCCAATTGCTGCTCTATTGATAATTTATCTGTAACTAATTAATTTTATTATCATTTCACAATAAAATCTTTTCAATATACCCATTTATTCTCGAATTTATACCTGATATATAAGCTAGCTCATCACCTTGATAATAATTTAAAGCTCCTTCTAAATTATCATGTAGTACCAAAAGACTATAAGCAAGCTGCTTGGGAATATCAGATTGTTGCGTATAATTAACTGCAGTTTGATCAAGTAAATCATAGAGATAATTAACGCTATTTTGGTCTAATTTTTCTGCAAACCTTAATTTTTCAACTATAGTTATAATGAAATCATTAATATCAATATTTGAGTTATGCATATTAACTCACCTTTACTTAACTTAACTCTGTAATATATAGTAATTTATTGCTTATTTTTATTCTATCTAAATTGTTATAAAAACAGACAAACATACTTGTTATCCGGAATATACAGATGTTCGTGAAGATCGTGTTATTATCTATGGTTCAACCTATAATGATAAAATACAGAAATTTACTTATCAAATCAAAGCAACTAATGTAGGAACCTACAGCATTCCACCTGCATTTGGTGAAGCTATGTATGATCGTGATATTCAAGCTGTATCAACAAGTGGACAAAAGATAAGCATCATCTCACAGCAATAGTTGTTTACAACTAACCAATCACTAAAACGGGCTTATGCCCGTTTTTTCAATAAAATAACCATCATACATGACAATAAAAAAGCCATGCCCTGAAACATAGCTCTTTTATGCTCACACTCGTTTTATGCTTATACAGCTAAAATGCTAAATAACAATTTTCCTGATACTAAAAGCATTTTATTTACTGAGTAACAAAAAAATTGATTTGTTTGGTTTCATCGAAAGCTTCCTCAAGTTGTCTTGTCGCTGATTGATAACTTTGATTCGTATCTCCTTCCGATGTGCATTCTTTTATAATGGCATGTTTTTTCTGAAAAGTTTCATTCGATGTTAACTGTTTATATAACGATGCTAAGTCTTTACCTGTCGAGGTAAAAAACTTATTCCAATCATTTAATTGAGTTTCCACAAATTCACGGCCTTTTTTACAGGCAATCGCATCTAACTGAATATTTGGAATCGTATATTTCTTGATCTCAGAAAATGTAGGATGTTGATTTATGAAGTTTACTTTTTCATTAAGTCCTTCTGATTTCAAGGATTCAATAAAACTGTCTTCGCGAAATAATTTAATTTTTTGAGATTGGAATTGCCCCTTTCCTCGCAAAGTCACTTCATCTGGATAAGGTTCATCAACGGAATAATCCCAAAAATCCTTTCGACGCTCAATAAAAACATCATTAATAACTTTAACCGGCAGTTCAAGCTCTTGCTGTTCACCGTTAATAATTACAGGAACTGAATTTAAATGTTTAGCTATCAACTTATCATAAGTTTCATCACTCACATTCGAAGTTGTATAGAAAGTAGTTAACAAATAATAGTTACTTTGAGTAGGATTAATTAATCCAGAACTATCAGTTGTTGAAGGTTTAGCTATAAAATTTAACGATTGATCACCATAAGACAATGTATGCTTACCGTAATCAAATGTATAATTCACACTTGATTTCGCTGGAATGGTTAATTCTTTTCCATCCACAACAACTTTTATTTCGTTTGGAGTTGGATTGTCAATCATACGATCAACTGAGCTAGAAGAAGAGGTATCAGAACCAAAACAACCGACCAATGTTATATTGCAAACTAGCAACAAAGAATATTTTACTTTTTTCATCGCATTCATTTTTTTGTAAAGGTTTTAAAAGAAACCAAATATTATCATAAATTTGATAAAACAACTATTTTAGCTATTATTTTTAATATTATTTGTAGTAATACCATAAATTCAAAATCCTGTAGGAAAACATCAGGCTGTTTACACTTCATGATAAAAATAATCTTCCAAAAATTTATACAGCGTTTTGCCAGAAATCACTTAAATTTTTGTTTTTTATCTTTTGAATCGTGAACTATTAGCTGATTATGCTACATCTTCATTAAAGTACAAATCACGTTTTCAACTTACCTATTCATTTAATAGCTAGCAGATTTCGTAAATTTTTAACTGATACGATAGAGATTACATATTTTGACAAATGGGATACCACCAAGTCTCAATTAATCACCAAAAGGTATAGAATCCTGAATATTTTTTACAAAAAATAGAACCTAAAAAACGACACCTGTGTAAATACCCATGGTGAGCACACTGCTCACCTAGAAAATGATACTAACTGTTTTCATGTTTTATATTCTATGAGAGTTATGTTATTTAATACTTAATGAGCTCTTTCGGTGCTATAAATGGTTAGACGCCTGACCATAAAAAGTTTAGCTAAATCGGGACGGAAATTTTTTTATGATATAGGCGTTAGTTTTATGTATATTCATCACTGTCGTTTCTTAAATTACTATAAACAACGCGAGTAATTCCTACACTATATTTTATTCATAAGCCTTAACATCAGTTTGCCAAATTACGTAAGGTAGCAATCCATCATAATCAGTTTCATCGATACCAGCATAATTAGAAAGATCACCTAACTGAGGTATACTCATTATACCTGTTGTGAGTAACTTATCTTTATCAAGAAATTCAATATCCCAAACGTTTTGTTTGTTATTAATGTTATCGACAAATACATTTAACAAATCGCCATATATTGGAACTCGCCAACAATCATCTGTTTCATCTACACAAAAACGCACGCTTACAGCCTGATATTTTTTTAACTTATCAGATATAACAGGTACAGCAGTTTCTTTTTTCGTGTCAACAAAAAATGAAAAACTAAATGTTTCATTAAGTTGAGATTTATATTCAATCAACTTTCCATTACTACCTTCAACTGGATATTTTTTAAATGAATATTCACCTATATTTGCAACAGAGTTACCACATAAAACACCATATAAAAAAATTAATGTAATAAATTTTTTCATAATATCTTTCATCCTATTATTTATAATATCTAATTAAAAACACGATTAATAAGCTTATTCACAACTCCACCAACAATAACCGATGTTACAAAACTAGCTAATACCCGTCCTTCTGTTTTGATTGACTTAAGCTCTTCATCTTCTTCACACGCTTTTGCTATTTGATCTTGTGCAGTATATACGGCGGTTGTTGTTAAAAGAAGTCCTGTTCCCACACTAATTAATTTAAAAATTGACATAATTAAGCCCTTATTATTTGTTTTTACTAGTAATACTATAACAATAAGTATTTCCCTTATAAGGAAAATAAAAGATCTTTTTAAAGATTTTTTCCCATAAATTTTTTAATATCTATGTCATTTTTTAATATCTGATTCGTTATTGTTGCATCATTGTATTTTTTTCTTAAGGTCGCTATATATAAACAAGCAGGGATTGTTACGCGATAAGCTGGACCTGTAATATTAAAGAGTAACCATAAATGGTTTATTGCTAAACAGATAGAAGATACTAGTTGCAGAGTGTTTTTAGGATAAGGTTCTGGGAATGTCGTTTTGATTAAATTTCCGACTTTAAATCCAAAATTTTCTAAAATGCTAAATGTCAAATAGCTCGACATTAAATAGGATGAAGTTATAAAATTCTGAAGACTCATCATTACTATGGCTGGAGTAACTTTGGAATTGACTTTACCTAATTCTGCCGCTATTTTTTTAAGATCGTTTTGGCTTATATTTTCTAATGATTGCTTAAGGAGCGAACTCAATAAAGCATCTTCAATTTTTTCAATAAAAAAAGAGGATGGCTCATTTAAAGTTGTATTAGTTTGATTACACACATCTATTAATATTTCGCGGTAACAAACCCCTTTTCCCTGCCTTAATAGGTTCATTCCAGAATTTGCGCCAAATGTTTGAAGTTCTGCAGCAATAGATTTCCAATATAATTGATGATTAGGATAATGGCGTTTATAGCTTGTATCACTCGTTAATGTTTCAGTAAATCGAGTGACATTATCATTAGGATCAACAGTTAATATTGAAATCAATAGTTCCAAATCTTCGTTAGTGCATTGTTTTAAAAATACTAGATCTGAATCATCTCTATAAATAGCCATTAATACTCTCCTTATTAATTATTGATAATCACAACACTATAACAATAAGAGTTTCCTTAATACGGAATTAGAAAAAATATTTTCAGATCTAATTTTGTTATTACTAATTCATTTGTTATTTCGAATTCAATATTTTGCATGCAATAGTATTTATCTCGATAAACTCTGCCCAACTATATTTATCTTTATAATTGAGCTGATATTGTTTATCTACACGACAAATTTCAGGTCTTGTATCATAGATGGTGCATAATTTAGTGTTATAGTCATAATAACGACATACCCCATTACCACTATCAAGAAATTGCGTTTCTTGCGAGCGATTAACATTGCAACAACAAGCTCCACATTGATAACAAGGAAATGGGGAGGTATGACTCATAATGATTTTACCCATGAATGCACTGATTCTAAATTGCCAGCTTCAAATGGTAATTTAATTCCTCGGCGAGTGACTTCTTCTTTTAACAGAAAGCTGCGTTCTAGTTCATTATTGGTCGTGGTAAGATGCAATGTAAACGACGCTAATTGTTGTGTATCCATATTGAACTCTAGCCTTGCCAATTCTTTTAAATAATTATCTAACTCAACATTTAAAGCTCTAAAAAAATCGAGTGTTCTTTCGTATTTATCCTTAAATTTATCCAAAAATGCCCAAATTTTTTGAGGAAGAGCCCCTTTATCTAGATAGTGATTAAATGCTAATGTTAAAATACCAGTGGCTAGTGCGCTACAAAATGCAGATAACTCAGTGCCAAATGGAAAAGCAAATAATTGTGAACATATGCTATAAATAGCAGTACCACAAACAACGGAAATTCCAGCACTAATAATTTTACTTACTTCTTTGACTAATTGACCTAAAGGCAATGAATCAGGGTTGCAAAAGATTAATTTTATAGCTGCCGTAATATGGCCCCACATTTCCCGAATCATTTTTCCAAGCATTTTTTGCGTAGTGAAAAATATATTGGTAACAGTAGAGGTTACACTCGATAGTGCACCACTAACAGCGCCATCTTTGAAAGAATTAAAAAAATCTTTAAATTTTAATTTTATTCGTTCCCATATAGCATTAAATACATCACTAATATCATTTAAAAAATTTTTTATAGAAAAGTTATATTTATTATTTACATAAATAGAAGGGAATTGATCTCGTAGTTCAAACCATGCTTCGGCAAGGATAAGCCCTAGCATCTGTCTTGTTCCCATTTTAAAACCAGAAAGTGCTGATTGATAAGCGACATCTTTAGCAAACTTACTGCTAGTATAATAGGCTATATTGACAGTTCTCTCGTATTTAGCCCGTGCTTTTTTGTCTATTTCAAGCATCTTATTGAAGTTTGCTTTTTCTTTATTTTCTAACTTTTCTAATGACTTTTTTTCTTGATCTGTTAACGATTTTTTCTGTTTTAATATAGCTATTTCTTGACGGGTTTGGGTAAGTTCATTTTGAAGTTTGCTGACAAAGTCAGACATTGAACTTGCTTTTTTAGATTTATTTAATGTTTCATTGGTGAAATATAAATTACTACTGTCATTAGCAAGGTCAGTTCCTGATAATTCTGCTAATATTCGGCCTTGATCGTGATGTATTTCATTTGCAGCAATAACATGATCTAAATTTTTTTTATTATGTTGAGCAAATATTTCCCCTGTGTAAGCATCTTTTAAAGTATTTGCTTGATGAGCGATTTTTCCTTGTCGATTTGTCTCAATATAATTGGCATGAGAATGATATTCATGTGAATCATATTTTGGTTGTTGCTCTTTTCTTATTCTTTCTCTATTAGTTGCGTAAATGTTTTGTCGTGCATTATGAACAGTATCAACATCTCCTCCTACATTATCCTTAAATAATAAAAAATCTAATCCAAATGAAGTCACCAAAGATTTGACAACAGTATTATGTAACTCTTCGCTCCAATCCAGTTCCTGTTTCATCATTATTTTTAATCCTCGTTAATATAATCAACAAAAAAAGCCAAGTTCCCTTGGCTTTTATCATTACACTCCTAGAATAAAATCTTTATATTCTTTTTCTTTGTTAATTAATACATTATCTAATACTTCTTGATTAAAAATATTGAACCCATCACTATCTTTTTCAACTTCAATAATACCATCTTCGGATACCTTTTTGATTTTAAATAGAGGGGTTGTAATAATATCGGTCATAATAGCTGCTAATAAATAACCGTTATTAATAATTCTTAGGCTTTTTTCCCTCATATCGCTTATTGCTTGCCATCCACCCAGAACCACTATCTTTTCATGTATCTCTTTTAATGCAGAAAAATATTCATTAAAGGTCTGATTAATTTTTTCTAACGACGTATAAATTTTATCCACATAGTTATTTGTATTAGATAAATGTTTATCAATTAAATTCATTTTTATTATTGCCGTGTCAATTTCACATCTTGTTTTTTTTGCTTTTACTAATGCTTTTTCAGCATAGTTATCATAAGCAAAACCACCAATAGCAATCATTGGCGCAATGGCTGCTGCTCCTAAAACCATTGCTCCACCAGCCATTCCCCAACCTCCAGCAGCAAGTGATCCACCTCCAATAGCAGCCATAGTGGCATTATATGCAGCTACGCCAGATAAAGCGGCAATAGGTGTTCCTGTTGAAGCAGCTGCAAACCCCATCACTCCGCTATATACTGCAAAACTTGCAACAGCTCCTGCTGCACCAGATGCTACAGCCGTACCTAAAAACTCCACTGTAGAAAAAGAATATTCTTCAATTTTATCTATCTTAAATTTAGGAATAGATAACGTTAGATCTTTATTGTCTTTGCGTTTTAATTGTTTTAATAATTCGTCGGAAATTTTTTTAAATTCACCAAATGACTTACCAATATTAAGTTCCAATGTACCTAACTGTTCTAATTTCTGTTCTGAAACTTTATTTAATACCTTAATTTCATTTTCTCGTTTGTCATATCGATTTTTGGATCCATCTAAAATTTCATCGGCCTCAGATTTTTTTTGATAACCATCGTATGCTTTTTTGCCACCAACTGCTGCAGCGACTGCAGCTGCACCTGCAATAATAAAAGGTAATGCCATTGTTATTTCCTCGTTAAATTCATGTTAATTAAAAATATATTATATTTGTGTTACAACAAACTTAAGATGTGAGCATTTTTGCTTGCTCTCCAAACCCCCTAACCCAAGCGTTTAACTCACGTTCACTAGATGTGGTGATAGTAAGAATAATTTCGCCATTTTCGATTTCTTCGATTTTCTGTTCATCGCACCAAATTCTTTCTTTGACATAACCAGCCGCTGATTTGGTAAATTGAATTGAAAAAGTACGAGGTTCATGTTCTGGTAAACCAAACGTAGTTTTATTTTGAATGTGATCTGGTACTGATATAGCAACTTTTTGGTTAATAAAATCTAATTTTTTTATTCGGTGGATTGCCAAACAAGTACTGTGTTTTAATTCTGTCGCAACGTTATTTGAAATTGCGCCATAAACGTATAAGGCATGATTCATTGCAATTACTTTTTGCGGAATAAAATAGTGGTTTTTTCCTTGTTGATTACCACTAGCAATATAATGAATGTGGCAAAAAGTCTTATTTTCAATACACTTTAATAAGTCCTCAATAATGCTAACTTTCTCTGAATAATCAATCTTCCCTTTACTAAAAAAAGCAATAGGTTTACTTAGTGAAAAGTGTTCTCTTGTATCTAACTCTAATAACAACATAGAAAGATGCAATAATGTTCGATCAATACGTTCACCAATCTCTGGTGGAATAAAGGGTTTGGATAGTTCACGGCACAAATTTAGATATCGTAATTCCTGATAATTTAAACCTAGTGTATTTTTATGTTTGATCTGCAGACTATACCAACGACGATTTTTTTCCTTGCCAGAACAGAAACATTCAGGGAAAGATAACTCAATCTGTTCAGCTAGCCGTATGACTGTTTGAGCAGAACAGTTCAGTATTTCGGCTAAATCTGATTGGTAATGCGGTTTATGATCAGATAGCAAAATGTGATACATTTTCAACAGTTTTTGTCCGGCACTAACATTTGAATCTTTCTTTCTGCCCATCGTCTATTTACCTATTATAATCCTTTCCCAAAATAGAAATGTTGCGTTATTTTTAATCAATTAATTCTTATAAAGTAATATAATTTTTTGTAAATATAGTATTAACTAAATTCACAAATAGAACTTTATTCGTTATCTGAACAAAAATCCGATAGCTTTTACACCCACGCGTTATATTTTAATTATGTGTTAAATTATCAAATTGTTTTTCCAATCTACGGAACAAGAAATAAAAAAGAATTATTATTTTTATTTAATTATTAATGAATAGAGGGATATTGTCATATCGATCTTTTCGATCAATTAATGCTTATTGATCGTTTATTTCGATCAATGATTGCGCTATCACATTCAGTTTCGTGATCGATTTGGGTCAATTGGGATTGATTTCGGTAGAGTCAGTTACCAAACTAAATATTGTAGAATCGTGTCTTGATGAGATTTTGGACATAAAAAAACCAGCTTTTAGCTGGTGTTCTTTTTTATACTTGGTGCCAGTGGTCGGACTCGAACCGACACGCTTTTAAGGGCGGCGGATTTTGAATCCGCTGCGTCTACCAATTTCGCCACACTGGCATTAAACGTGTAAATAAGTAAACGTAAGCATTATACTTAGCTTTGTAATATCTGCAACAAGTATTATCGTAAAGTGCTTTATATGCCTAAAAAACAAGCTGCCATCTAGATTTCCATGCGGGTAATTTTTTAAGGATTATATAAGCCGTTTGCTTAGCTGCAGCATTATCAATATTGTGATTTTTAGCATATTGTAATGTGACTTCATGCCATTTTTCGTTAAATGTTTTCATTGTGCCATCTTTACGGGCACAATGTTTACAATAGCTTTTAGACATATCAAGCAATGGATAATCAGCAATAGCTATCATTGGCATGCCACAAGCAATACACATTTTCATATTCTAAATTCCAATAAAATTAAAAAAGGTGACTCAATAATTGCCATCTTTATATGTACAAAAAATCCTACTCTTAGTTAAACAAGATTACAATATACAGTTAAAAATAGATAAATAGATTTCAGAAATTAAGATCAAATTGTGATGTGATTTGATTCAATTGTGGTTGTCGTTGTTGCTGTAAAACTAGATAACGGCGCCTCAACGCCCGTTGTTTACATAAACGTAAGACTTCTTGCTTTTGGCTATCACTCAAGGTTAACCAGTTAAATCTTTCTTCTCTTGAGCGATAACAGGTAATACAATAGCCTTGCTTATCGGTTTCGCAAACCCGTTTACAAGGACTTGGGATTTCAAAAAATTCAATCTGATCCAATTTATTCCTCGTCTTTTTAGGCAAAGCAATTGATTTACTAATGTTCTTTTAAGCCTAAACCTTTACTAAGCACTTTAAAACAGTCAGTACAATCATGTGTAGCAGCATGAAGTAATGTTTGAGTCGGTGCGTGAATTAATTTATTGGTTAAACGATGGGAAAATTCAGTAAAAACATCGTCAATATTAGCGCCTTGCTTAATGGCATTTAAGGCTTTTATTTGTAACTCACGCTTAATACGTTCCGCATTACTACGATACTGCTTAACATAAGTAACGGCATGCCTAGTCTTAAGCCAATCAATAAAATGTTCAGCTTGTTCTTGAATAAGATATTGTGCTTCTTTAGCAGCAATAGCGCGTTGCTCTAAATTACTTTCAACCGTTTTTTGTAAGTCATCAATAGTATAAAGATGCACATTATCAAGCTGATTAACCTCTTCCTCGACATCGCGGGGAACAGCTAAATCAATAAACAGCATTTTGCGATAATTTCTAGCTCGTAAGGTGCGTTCAACCATACCTTTACCTATGATGGGTAAAGGGCTCGCTGTTGAACTAATCACAATATCAACATCTTTAAGTCGATTAGCGATATCAGGCAATGAAATGATTTCTGCATCGATACCTACCGCAAGTTTTAATACCTTTTCACGGGTGCGATTAGCAATAATCACTTGATTAAACCCATGCGGTTTTAAGTAGCGCGAGATAAGTTCTATTGTTTCCCCTGCTCCAACAAGCATAATATTTAAGCTAGACGTATCAACAAAAAGATGGCGAGCAACTAAACAAGCGGCATAAGCAACAGATGCCGTATTAGCACCAATATTAGTTTCACTTCGAACAATTTTTGCCACATGAAATACTGTTTGAAATAGTTTTTTTAATTGGACAGATAAGCAGTTTTGTTTTTGAGCAAAACTATATGCCTGCTTAACTTGTCCTAAAATTTGTGGCTCACCAATGATCATTGAGTCTAAACCGCTAGCAACCGACATCAAATGCTCGATAGCTTGTTGACCGTCATGCCAATAAAGTGAGTCTTTATATAGCTCAATATCAAGATGATGAAATTGCCCCAACCAACTTTCTACCGACTGTTTTAATCTTAGATAGTCGGTTTGATGCTCATAACTCAAATAAATTTCTGTTCGATTACAGGTAGACAAAATCACACACCCTTCAACCAAAGGATGTTGGTATAAGCTATATAGCGCTTTATCGACAATCTCAGTAGGAAAAGCAAGCCTTTCCCTTAAAGCGACTGGCGCAGTTTTATGATTAACACCAAAAATTGTAATGGACATTGCATCGCTTCTTTTTTGCAGGTTATATTAGATATAATTATTTTATTCAACATTCTTAAACCCCATATTATACATAAAAAACAATAAAAGGTTCTTTTTCTTATTCAGCAAATTATCAGTTATAATACTGCCTTCGTTGACAAAAACAACTAAGAGTTATTCCATGTCTAAAATCAAATATGCTTTTATTATCATGATACCGTTACTTATCACAGCTTGCCAAACAACGAAATCACAAAACAATGCATCGGTTGCGCAACAATGGCAAGTTCATCAACAAAATCTAAAACAAATAAACGCTTTTCAAGTAAAAGGTAGTATCGCTTATATAAGTGATAAATCGCGTAGTTATGGACGATTTTTGATAACTCAACAATCAACCGATAATTACCAAGTCAAATTAACCTCACCCATTGGTACCAACATTTTAACTTTAAAAGCTGAACCTAATAATGCTCAATTGATTGATAAACATGGTGAAAGTTACCAAGATATCAATGTTGAAAATCTCATGAAAAAAATATCTAACGTAAATATCCCACTGAATTCTTTACACAATTGGCTAAAAGGATTTTCAGACAATATCAATACTGACAAATTAGACAATTCAGGCCGATTAATATCAACAATATTTGTGCAAAATAATAACAAATGGACATTAAAAATTCCAAGTTACGCAACTTATACCTATAAAAATCAAAAAATTGATTTACCAGCTACTATCGAACTTACGCATGATGACGAAGTTGTCCGTTTAAAAATTAGTGACTGGATTTTACGATAACGGGAAATAGTGATGAAACAGTGGTTATCTCCTGCTAAATTAAATTTATTTTTATATATTACTGGTCGTCGTGCTGATAATTATCATAATTTACAAACGTTGTTTCAGTTTATTGACTATTGTGACACCGTAACGTTTAGCGCACGCAAAGATAACAAGATTAACTTATTAACCGATTTTGCAAACATACCGGCTAATAAAAACTTAATTGTCATTGCCGCTGACCAATTAAAAAATTATACCAATTGCAATGATCTCGGTGTAGATATCACAATTGATAAAAAGATCCCTATGGGGGGCGGATTGGGAGGCGCATCGTCCAATGCAGCGACGGTATTAGTGGCACTTAATCAGTTATGGCAACTTAACTTATCAACTGAAACATTAATGGACATAGGTCGAAAAATTGGTGCCGATGTCCCTATTTTTATTTATGGACACGCTGCTTTCGCCGAAGGAATTGGCGATCAATTTCAGTCTGTAGATATACCAGAATATTGGTATCTAGTCACTTATCCTAATATTGAAATATCTACAGTTAAAATTTTTAATGATCTTGAACTAACTCGTAACACGCCAGTCCAAAATATTACTGATTTGCTTTCATTGCCGTTTAACGAATTGAAAAACGATTGTGAAAGCGTTGTTCGAAAACGTTACCCTAAAGTAGACAGTATCATTGCTTATCTTTCACAATATGGTACCACTCGGTTAACTGGAACTGGTGCATGTGTTTTTACACAATGTGAATCAAAACAGCAAGCTTTAACCATTCAAGACAAACTTAAAACACTCTCAATCCATAGTGTTGTGGCTAAAGCATTAAACTCTTCACCTTTATACGCAAATTAAAAAAAACCTTAATCAAAAAATTTTATTAAGTGGTTAAGGTTTTTTATAAATAATGCCAATGGTTAAATATTAAATAAACTACATTTGTGCAAAGCGCTAATCTTGCGATCACCAATAATATTTAGGCCCAAATCAGACTAAACAACAAAATAAAAAATAGTTGTCTTTTTTTCGGTTGCAACGCTTCGTGTTTATTTAATATGCTACCGGATTGTTAATTCCTCAGTTATTAAACTAACTAAAATTGAGACTTTTAAAAATTATGCTTATTACTAATGTCGACAAACTAAAACAATATTATCAAGCTTTACTGGCAAAGGATGCGCACTATATCGGGATATTTTACGCTGGCGTTAAAACGACATCGATATTTTGTATTGCGACTTGCCGAGCAAAGAAACCAAAATTTGAAAATGTAGAATTTTTTAGTACTTTTAAAGAAGCCCTTGATGCAGGATATCGTCCTTGTAAAATTTGTAAACCAACAGAAAACGCAAATGAAGCACCATCAGAAGTTGTTAAAGCTATTACATTAATTACACAAAATCCCAAAACAAAAATATCGGATACACAATTAAAAGAACATAAAATAAGTCCCGAAACAGTCAGACGCTGGTTCAAAAAACACTATGGTATCACTTTCCAATCCTACCAAAGAATGTATCGAATTAATCACGCTTTTCAAGAACTTAAAATCGGCAAAAATGTCATCAATACCGCTTATGATACAGGGTATGAATCTTTAAGTGGCTTTGGATATACCTATAAAAAAATCACCAAAAATGCCCCATTAATAAGCATTAACCAAGACATTATCCTAATTAATCGCTTAACAACGCCATTAGGCCCTATGTTTATATGTTCCACGAATTTAGGGATCTGCTTATTAGAATTTGTCGACAGACGAATGTTAGAAACCGAATTCGAACAGCTGCAAAAACAGTTAAAATTGCAAATAATTTTTGGGGATAACAAGCACATAAAACAAGCAAAAGAAGAAATTGATGAGTACTTTCAAGGGAAAAGGCAACATTTTAATGTCAATTTGCATACCCCAGGAACAGATTTTCAGCAAACAGTTTGGGACTGTTTAAAACAAATCCCTTATGGAAAACTAACTACTTATAAAGCACAAGCAGAAAGCATCAATAATCCACATGCTATACGTGCAGTTGCAAACGCAAATGGATTTAATCGAGTCGCAATTATCATACCTTGTCACAGGGTCATTGGATCAAATGGTGAATTAATGGGATATGGCGGAGGATTAGAAAGAAAACGCTGGTTAATTGAACATGAAAAAAATCACTCAAATCAAAATTAAACGTATTTGTAAAAATTTAAAAAAATATAAAGTGTTTAAAAAGAATTTTTTACGGCATGGTATTATTTAATGATTAATCAAAATGTTAATAATGACACAAATATACTAATTGATAAGTATTGCTAGATTTTAGCATGATATTACGGTTTCTTTATTGCAACTAAAAAGTTTGCAGGTATATAATGAAAAATTAGCAACTCTTATAGAAAAGACTTAGAGAGCATTTAAATGAATCAGTTACAAGAAAAACTTGCATTAATTAAAGACAGCATTCTTACCATTCCCAATTACCCAAAAGAAGGGGTTTTGTTTCGTGATATCACCAGTTTACTTGCTGATCCTATTGCATTTAAAACCACTGTTGAATTATTAATTGAACATTATCGTAATAAAAAAATTGACAAAGTAGTAGGTACAGAAGCTCGAGGCTTTATTTTTGCAGCGCCAATTGCATTAGCATTGGGTGTAGGTTTTATTCCTGTTCGTAAACCTAATAAATTACCTCGTCACGTATTTAAAGAAGAATATCAACTTGAATACGGTACAGACACATTAGAAATTCACACAGATGCAATTAAACCGGGTGAACGAGTATTAATTATTGATGATTTACTTGCTACTGGTGGAACGATCGCCGCAACAGCTAATTTAATTCGTAAAGCTGGTGGTATTGCCGAAAATGCCGCATTTGTGATCAACTTACCAGATTTAGGTGGCAAATCCAAGTTAACGGATATGGGGATTGATTGCTTTACTTTAGTTAATTTTGACGGCGAATAATGATTATTATTAAGGGCACGCTTGGTGCCCTTTTTTCATTTTAAGTACCTTTAATTTCTTTTCCTTTCTAAAAAAACGTAAGTTATTTTTATTGCATACAAAAAATAGATATGCCCGCCTCACTGCATTTAAATTCAGATGTACCGATCAAAATAAGAAATCAATAAAAAACATACAAAAACGAATAAAAATACACTTTATATCTTGATTAAGCATTAAATGTGAATTATTATTCAAAAATAAAACATAATTATTTAAGAGAGAATGAGATGAAAAAGTTTAACCATATTATTGCAAGAATGCCCGCCAAATCACTAATTAACGGTTTAACATCAGCCAACTTGGGCAAACCTGATTATCAAAAAGCCTTAGATCAGCACAACAATTACATCCGAGCATTACAACAATGCGATGTCGATATCACAATTTTACCCGCTGACGAACGTTTTCCAGATTCGGTATTTGTTGAAGATGCCGTACTTTGCACGCCATATTGTGCCATTATTACAAGGCCTGGAGCCGAAAGCCGCAGGGAAGAAACTGAAATTATCGCTGACACCATCGAAAGATTTTATCCAAATAAAGTAGAAAGAATTAACGCACCTGGTACAGTTGAAGCGGGCGATATAATGATGGTTGAAAACCACTACTACATTGGCTTATCGGCTCGAACCAATCAAGCAGGCGCAAACCAAATGATAGCTATTTTAGAAAAGTATGGATTAACTGGTTCAGTGGTTAAGCTCGAAAAAGTGTTACATCTAAAAACAGGTCTAGCTTATTTAGAGAATAACAACTTATTAGCGGCAGGCGAATTTATCACTAAACCCGAATTTCAACACCTGAATATTATCGAAATCCCTGAGCAAGAAAGTTATGCAGCTAACTGTATATGGGTTAATGACCGCGTTATTATGCCAGCAGGCTATCCAATAACAAAAGGCAAAATCGCGGAGCTTGGTTATCAAGTTATCGAAGTGGATACCTCTGAATATCAAAAAATAGATGGTGGTGTAAGTTGCATGTCGTTACGATTTTAATCGATCGATATTAATTATTAATCATACTAAACTGCATAAATAAGACAACAAGATGAATACACCAGTAAGAAAAAAACTTGGCATTCTGCCGCTCACACTCTTGGTGGTTGGCAGTATTGTAGGGAGTGGAATTTTTAGCCTGCCACAAAACATGGCCGAAGGGTCTGGAACTGGGGGAATTTTAATTGCATGGACAATAACCCTTTTAGGCATATTAATGTTAACACGGATATTTCAGTATTTATCGATCCGATTTTACAAAATCAATGATGGATTATACGGCTATGTACGAGAAGGATTTGGCGATTATATCGGCTTTAATGCAGCATGGGGATACTGGATATCAGCATGGATGTCGTGTACTAGCTACTTAGTTATTTTATTTAGCGCATTAGGATCTTTTGATGGCTTAAGCTTCTTTGGTCATGGCACCACATTACCGGCGGTTATTGCGGCTATTTTATTGTTATGGATAGTACATTATTTTGTATTGAAAGGAATATATCGCGCCTTTTTATTAAATTGTTTAGTGACATTAGCTAAAATTGTGCCTATCGGTTTATTTATTGTTTGTGTTAGCCTCGCCTTTAAAATCTCGACATTTAAGATCGACTTTTGGGGAACACCGCAATTAGGATCAATTATTGATCAAGTTGAAAACACCATGCTTTATACCGTTTGGGTTTATTTAGGAATTGAAAGCGCAACGGTTTATGCAACGAGGGCCAAAAATATCATCAGTATTAGCCGTGCCACCTTTTTTGGCTTTGCTATTACCAGTTTATTACTTGTTTGCGTATCTGTGTTATCACTTGGCATTGTACCGCAACAAGAACTGGCGCAAATGAAAAACCCATCAATGGCCTTAGTCATTGAACGTGTCATTGGTAGCTGGGGTGCGACCTTGATCAACATCGGCTTAATCGTGTCGGTCAGTGGCGGATTATTATCGTGGCTAATGCTAGCCGCCGAAATGCTATTTTTAAGCGGTCAAGGCAAACAGCACACGGTGCCAAGTTGCTTTGGTAAACTCAACAAAGCAGGTACACCTTCCAACGCATTATGGTTAACAACAAGCTTAATAACGGTATTAATTATCCTTGCTCATTTCTATCAATCGGGCTATAACACCTTAATCCAGTTATCAACCTCAATGGTGCTAATCCCCTACTTGCTTTCGGCACTTTTTGTTTTCAAATTGGCGATTCAACAAGGCAAAGCCTATTTAATTACAATTGGCGCTTTAGGATCGATTTATGGAGTATGGTTGATTTATGCTGGTGGTACAACTTATTTATTACTTTCCATGATACTTTATAGTATGGGACTATGTTTTTACCTCTATGCCAGAAAGGAACGATCTTTACCAGCATTTAGTTACTTTCACGACAAAGTGTATGCTATTGCAATTATCCTATTAGCTATCATTGCTATTTTATACTTCTTAAGCTGATAATAGTTTAGTCGAGGCTTTTTAACAATCTGAAAAAGCCTCATATGAGCAAAAAATGCGAATATATAAAAGGTATGCAAGCAGTTCAAATAATAAATTATATTTGTATATAACATTACTTTTATGCTTTTCCTTGTGATAATAAGTATTTCTTTTTATCAAGATTTATTACTTGCTATTAAATAATTTTTATTCACTATGAAATTAAAAATAATAAAATATAACAAAAAATATGCTCTGGATATCTGTAAATTATTTTACAATTCCATAAATCAAACTTAAGCAGATATTTGCTGAATGGTGTTAAAAATCACAGCTCCAAAAAAAATTATAAAAAAACAGTAGTGCCCAGCAAGGTACAAAAACCGTGGACAAAGGACTACAAGCACTCAATATATCACAATTACCATGAATTGTTTTATTGTGAGATTAAGTTGCTGTGCTTGTATTGCTCACCATTTAGGCTTTATTTTCGAAACAGATAAAAATCAGCTAACAACGTTCTAAATGCTTGTGAATACCGCCCATCATTATCTCGCATACACAATTGCTGCTGATCAACCTTATTAGGTTGGATAAATGAAAAAACCATCAACGACAACGAAAAATCTTTGTCTGCACTATATCTAACATTCATCAATTGGTGTAAATATAACTGATTAGATTCACATAATAACCTAAACTGATTGGATAAATGATAAGGTAAAACTAAACAAAATTGACCTACGGGGTTTAATAAACGCTTAACCGTGCCAATAAGCTGTTGAAAGTTTAAACTTTCAGTATAGCGTGCTAATTGCCTTTGAAGATTACGACAATCAACGGCGGATTCAAAATAAGGGGGATTGGTCACAATCAAATCATAGCCGATGGCATGACTTGGCTCAAATTGATTAATGTCGATATTAATCGCATTAACTGTAGTAAACCCAGCTTGCTGGCTATTTTGCTGACATTGTGCCACTGCCTGCACATCAATATCAATCGCATCAATTTGACAACTATTATGTTCTAATCGCTGGGCTAACATTAACGCAATTACGCCACAACCACAACCAATATCTAGTATTTTTTGCGGAACAGAACGAATGGGCGCCCATGCGCCTAACAAACAACTATCGGTTGTTACCTTCATTGGACTTTTGTCATGCCCAACAAAAAAACGTTTAAAAGTAAAGCCACCTTTTTTTAATGGTAATGGATTATTCTGCATGGATAAACTTCTTAAACAAAGGTTTATTTGACGCAATCGCATCAGCCCAGCGCGTTGGTTCAGGCAAGCGATAGCCACGCAAGCATAAATTAACCCATTTTAAAGCACTATCTTGACTCACTCGGTGACCGGCTGAAATAAATAATGGATTGCAATTATTTTTACTACATAGCACCCAACCAATCTGTTCTTGCTTATCTTGCAAAGGCGTTACACTACCCGCTTGTTTTGGCAATGGTTTATACTGACCGCACAACTTTTTTTTAGCTACACCAATCGTTGGCATATCTAGTAACAAGCCTAAATGGCTGGCAATACCTAAACGCCGAGGGTGAGCAATGCCTTGTCCATCAACGAACAATAAATCGGGTTTCTGTGTTACCTGCTGCCATGCTTCGATCAGTGCTGGATACTCACGAAAAGATAAATAACCAGGAATATAAGGAAACTGTGTTTTTATTCGAGCCATATGGTATTCAACAACCTTAAAATCAGGATAAGTAAGAACAACAATTGCAGCTCTAGTTACATGACCATCATCCTCAAAACCTACATCGGTTCCACCAATAAATTTAACCGACTGACAAAACGTATCAGTTAATGTAACTTTCTTAGCTAACTTCTGTTGTGTTTGCTTTAATTGCTCTAAATTAATAGACATTTTGATTCTGTTCAGTATTATTATCCACAATAAATTGATTTTACCAGAATTAGCATGCCATATACATTAGCAAATCCCGTTGAACTAACAGAAGAAATAAAAAAAAGTCGCTTTATTGTCAATGCTGCGCCAGTTATATCAGTCGAACAAGCCACCGACTTTATTAACCAAATAAGCGATCCCAACGCCACTCACAACTGCTGGGCATGGAAGATTGGACAACAATATCGATTTAACGACGACGGCGAACCCACCAGCACTGCCGGTCGCCCTATTCTTTCGGCCATTGAAGGGCAAGATTGCGATCAAGTGGTTGTAGTGGTAACTCGCTACTTTGGCGGTATAAAACTGGGTACTGGCGGGTTAATTCGTGCTTATGGTGGTTCGGCTAGCCACTGCTTGCGACAAGCAGAGCGTATCGAACTTATTGCCCGCATGACGCTACAATTTCACTGTTATTATAACGAATGGCCAATTATCGAAAATCGCCTAAAAGAACTTGATGCCATTATTGAAAATCAAGAGTTTGATGCTGAAGGTGTCAACGTCATAACAGGCATCACACAAGATAAATCCCAATTACTGCAAAAAAATATCAGCGACATCACCCGTGGACGCATTATTATTGAGTTATAAAAAATTCTCGGGTAGACCATTTATTTCATTAAAAATTTTTTGATTTATTTTTTTGCTTAAAATCAATGTGTTATAATGTTATTTTGCGTATTTTTGGGAGATGAGTGTGAATCATTGGCGACCTTTCTTGTGCAAGGTACTAACCTCATTTGTCGCTCTTTTTCTATTCCCCAACCTGATCGATAAACCTATCGCATACAGTGTGCACTGGCTCTTGAATAAATGCACTATCAATCATTGGCGGATATTTATTGGACCGCCATGACGATAAAAAGAATAACTGCTGTAATGCTCTGGTTTTGTTGGCATTATTTGTCACCATATCACTTATTGACTGAGTCAGTTAAAATGGAAGTTGTGGGGGATTGTTTTTTATTTTTCCTATTTTTGAATAATTGACACGACTGTTGATACAAAACTTCATAGCCACTAAAATCATAATCATCTATTAACTCATAACCGTAAATAGTGAGGATCGCTTTACGGATAACGTTTATTGTTAACATTAGCCGGAAAACCACCATACACAATGATTTGGTCGAGTTTTTAATATGTTAGATTATCAACCTTAAATTAAATTCTACTAATTGATTCATAACATAAAATGACTGATTATAGACTATTAAAAAGCTCTCTCAAAAATGAATTGGATTTTCACTTAATGCTAATTTTTGTTCAATTTCCATTATTACGCCTAATTAGTGATTTTTATGATTCCGTCTGGTAAAGCTGCCAATCACACCTTTGGTGTCCTCGGTCGGGAGGAGAGGCACTTTTTTTGACTTTCAGTTATTAAAGCACACAGTCTTTGCCTCCTCGACACTCCAACTACGCAAGGCCTGCTCTTTACTAGGATTGTCTTTTATTTACACCATAAGCCCGACTCGCGACCTAAGGATTAACAAATAAAGACTAAGGAGTAGCGCAAACAATATTTCTATAGTTGCCTTTCCAAATTCTAGACATAGCGCCCCACCAGCCAAGTTCACATCGTACGCATAGTCCCTATCCCCCGCCAATCACTTTGTCCAAAGCCAGCTAGCGGGAAAAGCTTGAGCATTATAATGCCTCGGGTATACCCACTCTGTTAATAATCCACCCCCTATTCGAAACTGGATAAGATTATTAGGTGACGACGGCATGCCACCGACCATACGACCTCGACAATGAGAGCAGTCGTCATAATCCTTACCATCACCCCGTTCAGTACAGACTGCGTTGGTTAGGTCTTCGAGCTGTGTCAAACGATACCCAAAACCAGAACACCAAACTTCTTGCTCTTGAAAGGTACCCCCCACTCTTTCCTCGGATCATATGTATAATCTCCCGCACGGGGCACAAACTACTTCTGCGGGACTAACCAATATTTAATAACCTCGTTTCCCTCACTATCTATACCTATTATCTCAAAGGTCTGCGGTAACCTTGGAACAGCAATTCGACGTGGGTAAGGATTACGCCATTGAAAGTTTGCCTCTGGACCTTTTAGCGTAATCTTAAGAAAAACCATTCCATTATTTATATCATTACACACTCTCTTGCTGATCTCGTGGCTGGCTCCCGTAGTCATATGATACCGGATTGATTGGACTAGGGCTCCATAATCTGGATCCCATATACTAGGTATGGTAAACCCGGATGATCTGTAGTGATCAAGAACAGGTCTTACATACATGATCTCTCCCCATTGTGGCCGTGGTGACGGTGGTAGTATTATTGCATCACTACGATTATCCCCTTGACCATTTTGACCCGCTAATGCCGGAAAATGCCATAAACATAACAATGCCAACAGGACTTTTCGAAATAATTTTGATAGTGATTTGAGAAATAACTTCGAGAATATAAACGAGGCAAGAGAAAAACTGTAAATACCCCAAACCTAGTACACAACTCACGTAGAAAATCATGCTGCTTGTTTTAGTGTTTTATACTCAATCGGTGTCATGTTATTTAACGCCTCATGCGGTCTTTCGGTATTATAAATCGTTA
>NZ_JAAEDV010000017.1:0-65327 GCF_013345045.1 Gilliamella sp. ESL0250
AATTCCATATGCTAGCAGGTCCTGCTGCTTCATCTTCACCATAGTAAAGACTCGGCCTTGCGTAACAAACTTTAGGCTGTGAATTTGGATTGATATAATACGTCACCGTACTCCCCTCGAAATTCCTGCTATTCGGTATACCATACTGGGTAGTTAAATTACCATCTGTACTACTTAATGTTACCTTATAAGGTGCACTACATATATCTAATGTATCACTACGACTTACTGTACTGCCATTCTTATCAGTAAAACTCACCGATAAATTCCCCGTTGCAGTCACCCCATTAGTACCCTGACCATCTCCATCATCATCTCCCCAATAGTTATACGGCGCTCGAATAAGTGCATCTAATCCTATTGAGTTGGTTGACGGCGGCACCAACATCCCTATATTACTAAGATTACTTTCATTTATTAGCCTTATTGGATTTGTCGCACTTGATGTATTGGTTGATGGCGTAACCGTTGTACCATCCGGCAAGGTAATAAACAACAACGCATCAGTGGTAGTCACTTTAGTTTGACCTCCATCAAACGTTAAATACGGCGCACTACCTTGAATCACTTGGCTAGTATGCGCTGTTAATGCCTGTGAGCTGAGCGAATACGGCAATAACAACACTGGCGTTAATGCCAACGGGATTTTTGCAAAAAATTCGGTAGATAATTTTGATGATATAAACAAGGAAAGAATAAAAAACTGTCTAATGCGATTATTGGATAAATTTAAGACATCGGTTTGCCATGTCAGTTGTCCATAATTATACTTCATAGCATCCTGTCCGTTAATTAAAATATTTTTTACTTGTCTTTTTTATGTTCGTTAACTTATAAAATAAGATAACTTAATTTTCACCGTTAAAATTATAAGGCTTAAAAAAACTTAGCTAGTTTTTTTGGGGATTTTTTGTAAGGGAATGTAAAGGAAAGAATGGGTTAAGCTTTGGGAAAAGCTTTAAAGGATTGAAAATCTTAGTTTTTGTTAAAAAACAACAAAAAATATAATAAAATAAATACTCTATCTAATTTTTTTATAATTTTCGGGTTTGGATTTCGGACGTGTTGAGCTGTTGGTGAAATAAATAGCAACAGTGACAACGGTCGAGTTAGGAAATTAGCAAATTCCTTAACACCTCACACTACAGAATGCGACCGCCTTATATTTACTCGTATCAACCTGATACTCGCCTTTTGATGTCATCTTCACTTTGCTCAGGTGTTCAAATTTATTCCTAACAAAGCCCAAACTCGCCAAACATTCATACTTATTGTGCTAACCTCGCTTAGTTGTCGACGCATTCTAGCGCGGTGAAAGGGCAGCCATATTGACCTTACAATATTATGGGAATGTTTTTTACTATAAAAAACTGTTCATTTATCAAGTTGATTTTAATTAATATTTAAAAATAACTACAATAATAACATTCAATCCAATGTGATCATTTAAATTTCTTTTAGCAACTCATTAATTTGATAAGAAGATTAAAAAATTAAATGCACATCCCAAAAAACGTGATTTTAAGCGTATTTGTTGTAACAACGAAATAAATAAGTAGGTATTTTAAGATATAAAAAAACCTGCTATAAACAGGCTATAAGGATTCGGAAATTGGCTCCTCCAACAGGACTTGAACCTGTGACATACGGATTAACAGTCCGCCGTTCTACCGACTGAACTATGGAGGAACACTTAACACGCGGAATATTAACTATTTATAATGACAATGTCAATCTCTAAAACACTAAACAAAATCAACTGCTCAGCTTATAAGCAAATTCTGTAATTACTGTGTTAAAATAATAGGTAAATGATATAAAAGGTAGAATAAAATTGATGAAAAAAAATATTTGTGTTTTTTGTGGTGCAAGCGATGGTAGTCGCCTAGAATATCGGACTCATGCTGAACAATTAGGTAAAATATTAGCTGAGCAAAACAGGCGTTTAATCTATGGTGGTGGTAATAAAGGCTTAATGGGTATTATTGCTAACGCAGTCTTAGCTCATGGAGGCGAGGTAATTGGCATCATTCCTGAACGTTTAGTCAAAGCCGAAACGGCTCACCACGGTATCACTCGTTTAGAAGTGGTGGATAATATGCATCAGCGCAAAGCAAGACTGTCTGAGCTTGCCGATGGCTTTATTGCAATGCCGGGCGGAACAGGTACGCTAGAAGAAATTTTTGAAGTCTGGACGGGTATGCAAATCGGTTATCACGAAAAGCCCGTGGCTTTGTTTAATCCAGCTGAATTTTGGCAGCCTATGCTCAATTTTTTACAACATGCCGTGAACGAAGGATTTGTTCGAGATAGTTTTTATAAAACATTAATCGTTTCGGAAGATCCACAATTGATATTACAACAAATAGATCACTTTATTCCTAAAGATCTACAGCGTTGGGTAAAAAAATAATGTATTGATGATAAAAAACGCCATCTTTTGATGGCGCTTTTATTTATATGATTAAAATTAAGCGGCAGTTGCAGCTTCTGACTCTGGTTGTTTGATAAATGCATAAGCCACACCAGCAATAACAGAACCAGTCACAATAGATAACAAGTAACCAACTACAGGTTTAACCACGCCAGGAATTGCTAAGGCAAATAACCCACCATGTGGTGTCATTAATGTTGAACCAAAGGCTAACGCCATGCCACCAGTAATTGCCCCACCAATAATACAACATGGGATAACACGTAATGGATCACGAGCAGCAAATGGAATTGCCCCTTCGGATATAAAGCACAAGCCTAATACCAATGAAGCTTTACCACTTTCTTGTTCAGTTTTAGCAAATTTTTTGCTCGCAATAAGTGTTGCTAAGCCCATAGCTAAAGGTGGAACCATACCACCAGCCATAACCGCAGCCATTGGTGCATAAACTTGTGCTGAAATTAAACCAGTACCAAATGCGTAAGCAACTTTATTAATTGGCCCACCCATATCAGTACACATCATTCCGCCTAAAATAGCTCCCAATATAACCGCATTCGCCGTACCCATTGAATTTAGCCATACTGTTACAGCATTCATTAACCATGCAATAGGGGTACCAACAATAAATTGCATCACAAGACCTGTAATAAGCGTTGCAAATAGTGGTACGATTAATATTGGCTTTAATGCCTCTAGCGTTTTTGGTAATGGTAAATATTTTGTGATTAATAGCGCCAAATAACCAGCAAAATAACCAATAATAATCCCACCTAAAAAGCCTGCACCAGTTGATACCGCAAGTAAACCACCCACAAGCCCCGGTGCAAGCCCAGGTCTATCAGCAATAGAATAAGCAATATAACCTGAAAGCAATGGTACCATAAGTGAGAAAGCAAGCCCTCCAATTTGAGCTAAATGCGGTTCACCTATTAATTTTTGCACCCCTTCAACCATTTCAAATGAACCAAAAGCAAATGAAAGCGCAATAATCAAACCACCTGCAACCACCATTGGTAACATGTAAGATACGCCAGTTAATAGATGTTGATAAACACCTTTTTTATCATTGCTTGATTCAGTTTTTGCAGCGTTTGCTGGTTGATAAACCGTTGCTTCTTCAAATGCTTTATCAAATTCTTGTGCTGTTTTTTTCAGGGCAGGACCTGTTTTGGTGCGATAAAGTTTTTTACCCGCAAATTTGCTTAAGTCGACATCGATATCACAAGCAGCGATAACCACATCAGCAGAAGCGACTTCTTCTGGTGTTAATTCATTACCAACACCAACTGAACCACGAGTTTCAACTTTACACCACCAACCACGTTTTTTGGCCTCTTCTTCAATGGCTTCTGCCGCCATAAAAGTATGAGCAACGCCTGTTGGACAAGCAGTAACAGCAACAATACGTTTTACACCATGACTTGACGTTGCTGTTGGTGTCACCTCGGCAGATTGTTCATAAACACTCGCTTTATTTTGTGCATCAGTTAAAATCTGTTTTGGATTAGCAAAAAGTTGATTTAAGTCTTCAACGACATACACTTTTTTGCCAACCACAGATTTATCACTAATGATTCCCGAACCGACAGCAACAATAATATCTGCTGATGCAGCAGTGTCAACGATGTTTAAATTTAAGGCATTTGCCGCTAAAGCTAATTCTGCTTTAGCTAAACGTCCATTAACTGGACCTGCATGACTACCTTCAATAATATATATATTCATGAATACTCCTTATGCAGCAATTATTTCAATTTTTTCTAGCATATTATTTACAGCTTGGCGCTCAGCAATGCCAACACCAGCCTGTCCAACCGATAGAGCCGCAACACTTGATGCAAAGACTAAAGTGTCTTTAATTGATTGCTCAGTGATTAAACCATACATTAAACCAGCGACCATTGAATCGCCAGCCCCCACAGTACTAACTACTTGGCATTTAGGTGGTTTTGCTAACCATGCTTCATTTTTAGTGACCCATAATGCACCTTTACTTCCAAGCGAAATGATGACATTGTCAACGCCGCCATTAACTAACTCCATAGCAGCCTTTTTTACATCATCCAATGTCGATAATTTACGACCTATCCACATTTCAAGCTCTTTATCATTTGGTTTGATTAACCATGGTTTTGCTTTTAATCCTGCGACCAATGCATCTCGACTACTATCGAATACAATTTTTGGACAAATCGCTTTAACTTGTTCCATCCAATTTGTAAATTTATCAAGTGATACTCCAGCAGGTAAGCTACCACTAATAGCAACCATATCAATGTCTTTTAACCATTCAAGAGAGTTTTTTACAAAGTTTTGCCAGTCTTGCTCACTAATAGTAAAGCCCGAAAAGTTCAAATCTGTTACTTCACTATTCTCTTCGGTCAACTTAACATTAATACGTGTACGCCCCGTAATTGTTTCGAATTTATCAACCACATTTAATGATTTAAATAATAAATTAAAGCCATCACGATTTTCTTTACCCAAAAATCCACCGATAGTTAGTTGAACGTCTAAATCAGACAAAACCTTAGCTACATTGATGCCTTTACCAGCAGCAAGTAATGCATTAGTTTGGACTAAATTAACATCACCAAGCTCCACTTTTGGGCAAAAACCTAAAAGATCATAAGCAGGATTTAAGGTGATTGTTGCAATACGATAAGTCATTTAAACACCCTCACCTAGACCGCTTTCAATCGCTTTACCAATAGCATCAAGTACTTGAGCCGCATCATCACCAACCGCTGTAAATTTTAATCGACTGCCTTTTTTGGCACCCAATGCAACAATTTTCATTAAACTTGTTGCACTCACTGGCTCGCCTTTGCCATCTAAATTAGCAACAGTTACTTTACTGTTAAATTCTTTAACGAGTTTGACTAAAACAGACGATGGGCGAGTATGTAAACCATTCTCATTAGGAATGATAAATTCACGACTTAATGATTCATTGTTTGATTCGGTAATAGCCGACTCATTTGGAGATGTTGATTGAATTTCTGATTCATCAGATCCTACAGTTTGACAACCAGATAACAGAAGATTGATAAGCCCATCAATATTTGCTGATAATAGTAACGCTAATTTTTGATTAAAAGCTAAAGTAGCAATGTTATTTATAATTTCAGAAACAGAATCATCAACGACTGACATAGTAATAAGTAACTTAACAGGCTTACCATCTTCATTGAGATTACTAGTGGTACGGCTAATCGCCACCGCATTTTTTAAATTACCTTCTTTGCTATCATTTAACCAAACACCCTCGCCTAGGTAAGTTGGTTTATTATCTAATACATCAGCAATAAAACTTGCATTGACTGCATTTTGCTGTTTTAAACGTGATGCATTTAATGCTTGTAGTGTTGATAAACTATCAGCAGGAATATCCAATAATAATGCAGATTCATTTACAGTAAATTGACTATCTTCTGGACTTGTTTTGCCAGTTAAAATGGCAATTGCTTCGTCAGCCGATTGAATTTTTTTGATTCGTTCCTCTACCCCATCAGCACCAAGCACATGAGTGAGTTGACGAAGTAATTCTAAATGCTCATCAGAACTTGCTGCAATACCAATTGCAAGATAGGCCTTTTCACCATCATCCCCCCATTCAACACCATTAGGAAAACAAAATACTTGCACCCCTGTTTTTTTCACTAAATGGCGAGTTTTAGTGGTGCCATGGGGAATAGCAAGACCAATGCCTAAATATGTCGCTGCTTGAGATTCTCGTTCAAGCATGCCATCGACATAACCATCTTCAACATATCCTGCTTGGGTTAATGCCGATGCAACTTTCTTTATTGCTTCTGTTTTATTTGTAGCTTGTTCATTTAAATGAATGTTTTCTTTAACTAAATGAAACATATAATAAATACCTCTGGGTTAAAATGTTGGGTCGACTAAAATGACTCAGCAAATATAAATCCTTGAATTAACATTATTGAATCGTTTCAGCAATAATGAATAAATTAATATTAATTATCAAATAAATTATTTCTATTGATCAATAATTTGTGATCTGGATCTTATTTTTTATTTAAAATTTAAACTGTTTTAAAGCCAATATTGCGTTTGGTGTCTATCAATATCTTAACGGCTTAAGCTACCTCGATAGATCAATCGCCTCGGAATTATTGTCGTACCTGATTGATAATTCTCGTTATGCAGATAGTTTAAAAACAATTTTATTGTTACATTGGCAACTTCTTTGTGATCTTGTGAAAGCGATATGACTTTACATGGCAAAAAGTCTAATAACTCATTATCACCAAAGGTAGCAATCGTTAAGGCTTCGGGTAGATGTCCAAATTTTCTTAAAATTGCATCAATACTTCCTTGCAATAAAGAAAAAGAAGTAGTAAAAATGCCATTAGGCATTTCATGGTTTTCTAACCATTGACTAAAGGCAAAATCAGCATCTTGACGACTATAGTTATTTGCATATAAAAAATCAATTTTACTACAATTATTAAATTTGATACCTTTAAAGCCATCTAGACGAAGTTGACTAACCGACAAGTTTGGTAAAGCCCCAATATAAACCACTGAATCTTTTACAAAGTTATTAAATGCTTGGGCCAGTGATTTAGAATCTTGTTTATCGGCACCTACAATATTTCTAAATTTAGATATAGATAATATTCTATCAAGTGCGAATAATGGAATCTTTTCGTTTTGCCAGTCATCATAAAAAATATAATCCTGAGCAGAAACGAATGATGATGAAATAATCAAAGCATCTACTCGACGTTGCTGAAGATGCTTGACGCACTCTTTTTCGATTTGTGGATCATCTTCAGAACATGCTAGTAATAATTGATACCCTTCTTTTCTTACTAGTTGTTCTAAATAATTGGCAATGCGGGTGTAACTGTTGTTTTCTAAATCAGGAATAATAAAACCGATAGTACGTGTTTTACCGGCTCTAAGGCCTGCTGCTACAGCATTAGGTTGGTAATTATGCGCTTTTACCACCGACATGACTTTTTCAATTGTTTTGTCACTTACGCGGTACTTTTTGGCTTTTCCATTGATCACATAACTCGCTGTTGTTGTTGAAACACCAGCCAAAAGAGCGATTTGTTCTAATTTCATAACACCATCCCAACTCAATATAGTAGTTATTTAACCTGAATCAAAATAATTTGTAAATACCGATTCTAATGTCTACTCAATAAGTTAGCTGTATTTTACGTTTTATACAAAAAGCCTAAAGATAAAATGACTAATCAAAAAAATAGGATTTCGTTAGATCTTACCAAAAATGATAAGTTCATTAATCATTAGTAATAAATAGCAATATTTTGATCATGGACATTTTCAATTTTGACGGGTGTATCAAATATATCTTCTAAAATAGTCGAATTCATAATTTGTTGTGGCCTGCCTTGGTATATTAGCTCGCCATTTTTCATGGCTAAAATGTAATCTGAATATACAGATGCAAAGTTGATATCATGAATAACAATCACAATGGTTTTACCCAGTTCATCGGCAGCACGGCGCAATTGTTTCATCATAGTGACAGCATGTTTCATATCGAGATTATTGAGTGGTTCATCAAGTAATACATATTCAGTATCTTGGCAAAGTACCATGGCAACATAAGCACGTTGCCGTTGCCCACCAGATAATTCATCTAAAAAGCGCTCTTTATATTCAGTAAGATCTAAAAAATCAAGTGCACGATTAATATGATTATAGTCATCAGCATTTAAGCGCCCTTTGGTATAAGGGTAACGCCCAAACCCGACTAACTCAAAAACAGTTAATCTACTGGTAAAACGGTTTTCCTGTCTTAATACAGATAAATAGGTAGCAAGCTTATCACTTGGTGTATTAACTACATCCATATTTTGAATTTTGACTTGCCCTTCGTCAGCGAATAAAAGTCGACTGATAATCGATAGTAACGTCGATTTACCCGCTCCATTTGGACCAATAATGGCAGTGATCCCACCTTGTGAAATTGTCGCATTGACATTTTTTAGTACAGGTATTGTTTGATAGTTTTTACTAACATTAGCTATTTTTATCACATCCTAACCTTTTTCAATAACAAGAAAATAAACAAAGAACCACCAATAAATTCAATCACAATGGATAATGCACCAACCATATTTAATACTCGCTCTAAGAACATTTGCCCACCAACAAGAAAAATAACGCCTAATAAAAAAGCAGTAGGAAGCAAAAAACGATGTTGGCTTGATCCACTAATACTATAAGCTAAATTAGCAATTAAAAGACCTAAAAAAGTAAACGGTCCAACTAATGCTGTTGATATCGATACCAAAATAGAAACTAGCAACAAAATAATAGTGATATTTTTTTGGTAATCAATACCTAAATTTATTGCATTATCACGCCCCAATGCTAGCACATCAAACTTGAATCGCATGCGCCATAAAAATAGACCAATAATAGCTGCAATCATTAATGAAAAGATAATCAATACAGGCTCTGCGCGTGTAAATGTCGCAAAAATACGACTTTGTAATACAGCAAATTCAGACGGCGTCATCAAACGCTGTAATAGATTAGAAAAACTACGGAATAATGTACCTAAAATTATGCCGATTAATAACACCAAATGTAAGTTTTGTTTGAGCTTGGTAAACAAACCTCGATACAAAAATAGAGAAAATAAGATTAATAAAAGTGATTCAAATACAAATTTGCCAATAGTACCGATATAAGGAATGCCTTGTGTATCAATGCAAAAGATCACAACAGTTTGAATGAGCACAAACAGAGATTCAAATCCCATAATTGAAGGGGTTAAGATTCGATTGTTGGTGACCGTTTGAAAAAGTAATGTTGACGTCGCAGCCGAAAAAGCAACTAGGATCATAGTTAGCACAATCCATGTTCGATGGACCAAAATGTAACTGATATTGCCCTTAAGACCAAAGGTCATAAAGCAAGTTACGCAAATTAGTGCAATAATAAACAATAAAAATACTCTTTTTTGGCATAAAGCATGGCGTTTTTGGTTAACTAACATGGCGTTTTCGACCCAACAATATTAAAAAAATAATAGCGCCAACCACGCCTAGAATCACACTAACTGGAATCTCAAATGGATAGCGAATAATGCGCCCAATGATGTCGCAAATTAAAACTAACCCACTACCAAATAAACAGATCCATGGCATGGTTTTACGGACATTGTCACCAAATAATAAACTAACAATATTTGGTACAATCAATCCTAAAAATGGTAAAACACCCACTACTACAACCACAATACCGCCAATTAATGCAATAACAATAAGTCCTGTCAACATAACAAGTCGATAATTAAGCCCGACATTAATTGAAAAATCTCGACCTAAACCAGCTACAGTAAATTGATCTGCACTCCAACAAGCGAGTAATGTCAATCCGCCGACCAGCCATAATAATTCGTAACGACCTTGTAAAACTCCAGAAAAATCACCCGATTCCCAACCACCAAGTGATTGTAACAAATCAAAATACATGGCAAAAAAAGTTGTAATTGCGCTAATAACTGCTCCTAACATAATACCAATAAGTGGTACCATCAAAGCAGATTTAAAAATGACTTTTCGAGAAATTGCCATAAAAATCATTGTACCAAGCATGGCAAATAAGCTGGCAACGACCATTTTAGTCATAACACTTGCACCAGGCGCTAAAACCATCATCACTAATAAGCCAAGACTTGCAGATTGAGTTGTACCGACCAACGAGGGTTCAACAAATCGATTTTGTGTTAACAGTTGCATAATTAAACCAGCAACACTCATAGCACTGCCGGCTAGTAATAAAGCAGCAGTTCTAGGCACACGGCTTACAAAAAAAATCTCGCGCATGTTGCTATCAGACCATAGTTCAGATAGCGTCACATGCCCTGCGCCAATAAATAAACTTATTGCAGCCATTATCAATAAAATGAAAATGCCTGCAATAATATAAAAGGACTTAATCATGTTTTATATCAATTTGTTGATGTTTTTTGTAAAGCTTCACTAATTTGATCTATCAAACGGCTATAAGTTTGAATACCGCCTGCAATATACATAGATGATGAATCTAAATAGATAATATGTTGATTTTGCCATGCGGCTGTTTTTTCAATTAAGTCATTGCTTAGTACTTGCTGTGCAGATTGTGCTTCTTTATTACCAATTGCACTATCTCTATCTAACACAAACAACCACTGCGGATTAACACTTAAGATAAATTCAGAGGTCACCGCATTACCATGACGTCCAGCTTCTTGGAATGTGGTTGCAGGTTGAAAACCAAGTATATCAAACACAAAACCAAAACGAGATTTTGGACCATAAGCCGACATTTTACCGCCATTAACCATAATCACTAATGCACTTCCAGCAGTGCTTGTCTTTGGCTTTAATTTTTCAATCTTTTGATTAAAATCAGTAATAAGCTTTTTAGCTTCGTCTTGCTTATTAAAAATAGTGCCTAACTGCTCTGTTCGTTGAGTTAAACTACCTAAAAAGTCTTTTGGATCAATATCTAAAGAAATTGTCGGTGCAATGTCATTCAATTTTTTATAAGCATCATTAGCACGACCACCAGCAATAATAACATCAGGCTCAATTGTGCTTAATACTTCATAATTTGGTTCAAACAAGGTTCCAGCATTAGTATAGGTTTTATCACTATATTTAGATAAAAAATCAGGTAAATGCACATCAGATTGCGGAACAGCCGAGACAGGAATATTTAAAGCATCAATAATATCAAGCGTTGCAATATTAAAAACAACAACTTTTTTTGGATTTTCAGGTACATCGGTTTTGCCTTGAGCATGCTCAACGGTAATCGTTTTCGCTGGTATTTGCTGTTCTTTTTTATTGTCACATCCAACCAAAACAAGTAATACGGTAAGTAAAACTAAAAATTTCACTTTGATATATGAATACATTATAACTCCTAATTATCAGCCGAATAAAAAACAAAAAACGATAATTATAATAATTATCATTTACATTATGATTGTAACCAAAAAATAGGTAGGGTTCAATGAACTTTAAGTGTTTAGCAACGCAATGTGCCATAAATGGCATAAATAGTAGTGATATGAATAAGTAGATAAAAAAGCTATTGATTTATTCAATAGCATAATTAATATTGATAGTTAGAGATTTTTATTGCGATCTAGCGATAAATCTTTAAGTTTTCGAGTCAATGTATTTCGCCCCCAACCTAATAGATAAGCCGCTTCTTGTTTATGGCCTCGTGTAAAATTAAGTGCACTTTTTAATAAGATATGTTCAACATCGTTTATTGCCTCAGTCAAAATACCGCTTTTACCCTCCGTGAGCGCTTGTTTTGCCCATTGTTCTAGTAATACTTTCCAATCGGTTTCTTGTTGAGCAAAGTGGTTTTCGTGCATGGTAATATTTTCATTTGTGACCATTGTTTTTGTCGTTGATAATTGCAACAGTTCTGGTGGCAAATCTTGAACTAAAACCTCTTGATTTGAGGACATTACCGTCACCCAGCGACAGGTATTTTCAAGCTGACGCACATTACCAGGCCAATTAAATCGACATAAAACACTTAATGCTTCGGGACTCAATACTTTACCATCAACACCTAATTCTTTCGCTGTAGTATGTAAAAAATGTTCAGCAAGTTTTGGAATATCCTGCGCTCTATCCCGTAAAGGAGGAAGCACTATACGAATCACATTTAAACGATGAAATAAATCATCTCTAAATTTACCTTCTTTTACTCTTGTTTCTAAATTTTGATGTGTGGCAGCAATAATACGCACATCTACTTTTACTGGCGAATAACCACCAATACGATAAAACTGCCCATCGGCAAGCACTCTTAATAATCTGGTTTGTACATCAAGTGGCATATCACCAATTTCATCTAAAAATAAAGTCCCGCCGTTAGCTTGTTCAAAACGTCCATGACGAATTTGAGCCGCACCAGTAAATGCGCCTTTTTCATGCCCAAAAAGCTCAGATTCAATGAGATCTTTAGGGATTGCCGCCATATTTAATGCAATAAAAGGTGATTGAGAACGAGGGCTATGGGTATGTAATGCCTTAGCAACCAACTCTTTACCCGTTCCTGACTCACCATTAATTAATACGCTGATAGATGATTTAGATAATCGACCAATAATACGAAACACGTCTTGCATTGAAGGTGCCTCACCAATAATGCCAGTTGATGCTTTCGCGGTTGTATTATTGCTGGTTTTGTTATTTTGAGTTTGTAAAATAGCTCGTTCTACAAGCTGAATAACTTCGTCGACATCAAAGGGCTTAGGAATATAATCATAAGCCCCTTTTTGATAAGCATTTACTGCCGCATCAAGATCTGAATGCGCAGTCATAATAATTACTGGTAAATTTGGCATTTGCTCTTTCACGTGATGAAGCAATGTTAAACCATCAAGCCCTGGCATTTTAATATCAGAAATCAATACAGCTGGTTTTTGCACATGTGCATCTAATGCATCAATAACCTCTTGACCACTGGTAAAACTGACACAGTTGAAATGAGCATTCGCTAATGCTTTTTCAAGTACCCACCGAATAGAACTATCATCATCAACAATCCAAACATTCATTTTAATTTACCTCACTGCCTAATTGGCAAATAGACAGAAAACGCTGTATGCCCAGGCCAACTATTAAATTCAATTTTACCGTGATGTTGATCAACAATATTATGTGCAATCGAAAGCCCAATACCTGTCCCTCCTTCATAGCCACTAACCATAGGATAAAACAAGGTATCTTGTATGTGAACAGGAACACCCGGTCCATTATCTTCAATATCAATACGAGCACAAAGCCGATAACGCTGGCCATGTAAAGTAACCTGAAAAGCCGTTCTTGTTCTAATGGTAATTGTGCCAGCTTTAGAACCAATAGCCTGTAAAGCATTACGAACAATATTCAAAATTACCTGCTCTATTTGTTCAGAGTCATGAGTTAAATCCGGTAGACTAGGATCATAATCACGCAGAATTTCAATATTGATTGGTTTTTCCAAACACAACAAAGCATAGATTCGTTCTATTGCTTGATGAATATTTTGTTCTTTTTGGTGTAATCGCTGTTGTGGACCTAACAACCTATCAACAAGATTTCTTAGTCTATCGGCTTGTTCAATAATAATTTTTGTGTAATCTTGTAATTCGTTTTTTGGTAATTCTCGTGATAATAATTGAGCTGCACCTCTGAGCCCACCTAGTGGATTTTTAATTTCATGAGCAAGTCCTCGAACTAATTCACGAGCAGCACTTTGCTGAGCTTGTTGTAATTGTTCTTGGCTAAGGCGTTTATGATTATTTAACGGCACCATTTCAATTAATATTCGACCATTACCTAATAGTTGAGCTGTCAGCGATAAAATATGTAACTCATTATTAATAACTAAATTGACTTCATTATCTGTAAAACCTTGATTTTGTGCTAATGCACTAAGCATCAAATCAATATCTAAAGAGAAATACCCCAATAAATCGGGAAGATAACTTTCTAATAATTTTTTAGAACTTTGCGCTAATAACTGCTGTGCAGCAGTATTGGCATAGAGAATATTGAGTTTTGTATCAAGTAATAAAATACTTGTAATCATAGAATCGAGAACAAGATTAGCATCAGATTCATTATTAAATGTCATCGTTGGATTTCCGTCCTGATTAGAAACCACCGCCAACAAGCGGTGGGTAAAACATTAAGTTATATAAAAAATAATTTATAGGCTATAGTACAATTCAAATTCAACCGGATGTGGCGTCATACGTACACGATCAACATCTTGACGTTTTAAATCAATGTATGCATCAATAGTATCATTAGTAAAGACATTACCACGCGTTAAGAATTCACGATCTGCATCTAATGCATTAAGAGCCTCTTCAAGCGAACCCGCAACTTGAGGAATTAATTTAGATTCCTCTGGTGGTAAATCGTATAAGTTTTTATCCATCGCATCACCAGGGTGAATTTTATTAATAATACCATCTAAACCAGCCATTAACTGTGCAGCAAATGATAAGTATGGATTACCTGCTGGATCTGGGAAGCGAACCTCAATACGGCGTGCTTTAGGGCTAGTCACAACAGGAATACGAATTGACGCAGAACGGTTACGTGCAGAATAAGCAAGCATAACTGGCGCTTCATAACCTGGTACTAAACGTTTATAAGAGTTAGTTGCAGGGTTAGTAAATGCATTGATGGCTTTCGCATGTTTGATAATACCGCCAATATAGAATAGTGCCATTTCTGAAAGACCCGCATATTTATCCCCAGCGAATAAATTTACACCATCTTTCGCTAATGATTGGTGACAATGCATACCTGAACCATTATCACCAAACATCGGTTTTGGCATAAAGGTCGCTGTTTTGCCATAAGCATGAGCCACATTTTGTACGACATATTTATAGATTTGCACTTCATCGGCTTTTTTAGTTAGCGTATTAAAGCGACAAGCAATTTCGTTTTGACCCGCAGTTGCCACTTCATGATGGTGAGCTTCAACTACTAAGCCAAGTTGCTCCATAATTAAACACATTTCAGAACGGATATCTTGCGATGAATCAACGGGTGGAAGTGGGAAGTATCCACCTTTTACGCCTGGACGATGCCCTTTGTTGCCTTCTTCATATTTTGTACCAGAATTCCATGCTGCTTCAATATCATCAATATGCACAAAACTACCAGACATTGGCGAACCAAAACGGACATCATCAAATAAAAAGAATTCTGGTTCAGGTCCAAAAATAACCGTATCAGCAATACCTGATGATTTTAGATACTCTTCTGCACGTTTAGCGATTGAACGTGGATCACGATCATAACCTTGCAACGTTGCTGGCTCTAAAACATCACAACGGATATTTAATGTCACATCTTCAAAAAACGGATCGATAACAGCACTTGATGTATCAGGCATTAACACCATATCTGATTCATTAATACCTTTCCAACCTGCAATTGATGAACCATCAAACATCTTACCATCTTCAAAAAAATCGGCATCAATTTGACTAACAGGAATTGTAACGTGTTGTTCTTTACCTTTTGTATCAGTAAAACGTAAATCAACAAACTTAACATCATTTTCTTTAATTAGTGTTAAAACTTTTAGTGTAGACATTTATATTCTCCATTAAGAACAAATAATTTAATTATTCTGTATAAAAAGCAATTTTTAAAGATAATTGGCTATATTCATCTATATAAAATAAATTGTATGCAAAGATTATGCCAATTTTCCAACGATACATTTATGAAGCAAACGCTAAAAATAGTAACATGGATCCCAATATTGCACCATAATAGTTAGATAAGCACCAATCTGATGCACCAAAATCATTCATGATACTTTCACTGCCGTTTAACCGTCTAAATCGACAATATTTACACTTGAATCAATGATACATTACCATGCCGTAGTGGCAATCATCTATATCACTCTCAGCAATCACAGACTAAACAGAAAAAATAATAAAAATAGTAAGATAGGCACCTTAAATTGCATTAAAAATTTGCCTTATATCAGACATGTTTTACAATCTTTTAAAATAAAACAATTTACTATAAATCAATTTTTCAATTATTGGCACTATATTTCATCACGCAATATCGCTATAATCTCTCCTTATATTGAAAAAACTAGGTAATTATACAAGTATGGACTTTATCACTCTCGAAATGCTGCCTTTTATAAAAAATCATCTTTTACTTTCTGTAGGTTGGGTTGTGTTGTTTGTTGCAATTATTGTACTAACCATCAAAAGTAAACTATCTAAGGTTAAAATCATCAATAATGCTCAAGCAATCCATATGATTAATAAGCAAGGAGCTGTTATTGTTGACATTCGTTCTGCAGATAGCTTTAAAAAAGGACATATCACTGATTCTCACAATATTTTACCTATCGATATTAAAAATGCGAGCGCAAAAACAATTGAAAAATTTAAAGAAAACATCGTTATTTTGATTGATGAAAATGGTTTATCATCAGCAGGTATAGGTGAAATACTTGTTAAACAAGGTTTTTTAAATGTCTTTACATTAAAGGACGGTATTGCTGGATGGAACGGCGAAAATTTACCACTGGTTAGAAAATAATATTATTTAAAAATAAGGTTTTATCATGACAGAACAAAACAATACACAACAACCCGAAACACAGTTTGCTATTCAACGTATTTATACCAAAGACGTATCATTTGAAACTAACAATGTTCCTGAAATTTTTACCAAACAATGGCAACCTGAGTTGAATCTTGAATTAAATTCATCTTCACAAGTATTGAGTGAAAATGTATACGAAGTTGCGCTTCGTGTCACAGTGACAGTAAAACAGCAAGACGAAGTTGCATATATTTGTGAAGTGACTCAAGCTGGTATTTTCTCACTTATTGGATTCGACGAAGGTCAAATTCAACATTGTGTTGGCGCTTATTGTCCAAACATTTTATTCCCTTACGCGCGTGAAGTTATTTCGAGTTTAGTCAATAAAGGGACATTCCCGCAAGTAAATTTAGAGCCGGTAAATTTTGAAGCGTTATTCATTAATTATCTTCAACAACAACAGCAAGCTGAACCTACAGAAACATTGCAATAATTATTGTCTTTTAGTGAATTAACAATACATTTATTGGATTATTATGAAAAAAAATGCTGCAGTAACAGTAATTGGCGCAGGATCTTATGGAACCTCTTTAGCTATTCTACTGGCACGAAATGGTTACTCAACTTTATTGTGGGGACATAACCCAGATAAAATGACCATTTTGCAGCATGATAGGCAAAATAAGCAATTTTTGCCAGATATTCATTTTCCAGATCGATTACAGATTGAAAGTGATTTAAAAACAGCAGTTTCAGCCTCACCCATTTTGCTTATTGTGGTACCTAGTCATGCATTTGCAAGCATTCTAATTCAAATCAAACCATTTTTACGCCAAGATACAAAAATTGTTTGGGCGACAAAAGGGCTTGAAGTGGATACAGGTCGATTACTACAGGATGTAGCGAAGGAAATTCTAGGCGATAAAATTCCACTAGCGGTTATCTCTGGCCCAACATTTGCCAAAGAAGTCGCTTCTGGATTACCTACAGCGGTAACTGTGGCATCAACAGATGAACATTTTTTAAATCAACTACAAACATTATTCCATTGTAGTAAAAGCTTCCGAGTTTATAGCAGTAAAGATTTTATAGGTGTGCAACTTGGTGGTGCAATCAAAAATGTGATCGCCATTGGTGCTGGATTATCTGATGGTCTTGGATTTGGGGCCAATGCAAGAACAGCATTAATTACGCGTGGACTTGCCGAAATGATGCGATTAGGGGCAGTATTAGGCGCAGATCCTGCAACCTTTATGGGAATGGCTGGACTAGGCGATCTGGTTTTAACCTGTACCGATAATCAATCTCGTAATCGTCGTTTTGGCATGTTACTTGGTCAAAACAAATCAATTCAAGAAGCGCAAGAAGCCATAGCTCAAGTTGTTGAGGGTTGTAAAAATACAAAAGAAGTTTGGTTACTCGCCCAAAAATATCATGTTGATATGCCAATCACTGAACAAATTTATCAAATCCTTTATGAGCATAAAGATCCAAAACAAGCAGCGATGGCATTACTCGGACGTTCACAAAAAGCAGAACTAAAAAGCTAGTTTTATACTAAAACACCTAGTTACCTGAAACTTTTTGACAAAAAATCACCATAATTCTAACAAATAATTACTATAAATACGTACCTATTCCTTTTTCTTTGGCTTTAAGATAGATATCGTAACCAATATACACATCTAATACTGCGGTTCCAACCGTTTTAAACAACGTAATTTGTTGATCATTTTGCCGACATTGAGTTGGGTCTAGCACTAAATCTCCTAACTCCAAAAAGTCATCTTTCGATACTAATTTTTGTTTAATTGGATCAATAATATCACCGGCTTCAGCAAACACCCCTTCTTTGGTATCAACCACTCGAATATTAGCTTTCTCAACAATGTTCTTTGGAATTTCGTGCATCTCTGGTGTATAAGCACCTATACCATTAATATGTGTACCGGGTTTTACTTTATCGCCATTAAACGTTACAACTTTTGATGTTGTCACCGAAGTAATGATATCAGCTTGGCTAATGTCTTCATCCAAATTCTGTGAAAAATAAAAATTAGTTGAAAAATGGGCAAAACGGTGTTTCATATCATCAGTAAATTTTTTTGCTTTTTGCATATCAATATCAAAAATAGCTACATCATTAAGTGAGCGGACAGTTAACATTGCTTCTAATTGGGATATCGCTTGCCCGCCAGTACCGATCAACACAGCTCGACTGGCATCTTTACGAGCCAACAAATCAGTTGCCGCACCTTGAACGGCACCTGTACGAAGCTGAGTGACAAAGGTACCATCTAATATGGCACAAACTTCACCTGTTTGTGGATCTAACATTAAAACTTGAGCAGGAACTGATGGTTTGCCCAATTTTGGGTTGTCAGGAAATACGGAGACAATTTTGATACCCACAATATCGCTACCTTTAATATGTGCGGGCATAAATAAGCATTGACCTTTTTGCATATCAAAATTGATTCGTAATGGTACATCACTGTTTCCTTGGGTATAGATTTTCAACGCTTGTTTATCCGCTACTATCGCTTCTTTCATGGTATAAAATTTTTCAATATCTTTGTGCGTTAAAATGAGCATGCTTGTTCCTTATTAGTTTTTCATATTTATTTTACACTTTAGTATCTATTATCTATTTTTTAAATCAAGAATCATTGTTAATTAAAACTTAACTATATATTTGATATAGTAAAATCATCATCCCTTGTATATTATTTGCATTTTCACTATCATTACATGGTGCAATTTTGCACGATAATTGAGAAATCAGATGTTATTTACAATATTAAAATTTTGTTTAAAGATTTTATTCCATGTCAAAATTAAGGGTAATTTTGACAATTTAAAACAAAACAGACTTCTTATTACACCTAACCATGTATCTTTTCTTGATGGTATTTTAATCGGTGTTTTTTTGCCAATAAGGCCTGTCTTTGCTATTTATGCGGGTTATATTAACCATTGGTTAGTCCGTTTAGCAAAGCGTTATGTTGATTTTGTGCCTATGGATCCACTGAGTCCAATGGCAATTAAGCGATTAGTTCGCGAAGTTGAAAAAGGCCGTCCAATAGTCATATTCCCTGAGGGAAGAATTACGGTAACTGGCTCATTAATGAAAATTTATGATGGTGCTGCTTTTGTTGCAGCCCGTTCTCAAGCAACAATTGTACCTGTCTGGATTGAAGGAGCTGAATTTACTTTAACCAGTCGTTTAAAAGGATTATTTAAACGTCGTTTATTTCCTAAAATAACCATTCATGTGCTTGAGCCGACATCTATAGCTATGCCTGATGCACCTAAAGCTAGTGAAAGGCGTTATATTGCAGGCGAAAAGCTTCATCAAATTATGATGAATGCACGTATGGCAAGTCGCCCCAAATTAACACTATTTGAAGCTTTGCTTGAAGCGCAAGTGCGCTATGGCGTCAAATCGCGAATGGTCCAAGATCCGACAACTCATGAAGCATCTTATCGTAATTTATTAAAACAAATCATTGGTGTTAGCTGTATTGTTGCTAAAATCACTCAGAAAAAAGAACGTGTTGGTGTCTTATTACCTAATGCAACCATTACCGTTGCGACAATTTTTGGTTTATCGGTTAAAAACCGAATTCCAGCTATGCTTAATTATACTGCTGGTACCAAAGGACTGACTTGTGCAATTGCAGCTGCGGAAATTAAAACTATCATAACTTCACGCAAATTTATTCAAAAAGGGAAACTTGATCATCTTCTGGAACAAATAAAAGATGTTAAATGGTGTTTTCTTGAAGATCTGCGTAACAGTTTAACTCTTACGGATAAACTTTATGTTGCAGTTCATCAGTATATCCCTCGTTTGGTTAAACGCTCTCAATCAAGTGATGACGAGGCTCTCGTATTGTTTACGTCGGGGTCAGAAGGTAATCCTAAAGGTGTTGCCCATAGCCATGGTAGCTTGCTTGCTAATGTTGAACAAATTCGAACCGTCATTGATCCAACACCAGCTGATCGCTTTATGTCTGCACTACCGTTATTCCATGCTTTTGGCATTACTGCTGGATTGTTTTTACCGCTGTTTTCTGGTAGCCGCACATTTTTATATCCAAATCCATTACATTATCGTATGGTGCCTGAAATAATTTATGATCAAAATTGCACTGTCTTATTTGGTACGCCGACTTTCTTAGCAAACTATGCTCGTTACGCACATCCATATGATTTTATGCGTTTACGCTATGTTGTTGCTGGGGCAGAAAAATTATCAGACACAGTACGCGAGCAATGGAAAGATAAATATGGTATCCGTATTTTAGAAGGCTATGGTGTTACTGAGTGTGCGCCCGTAGTGGCACTTAATGTCCCAATGGCGTTTAAAGCCGGTACAGTAGGTCGATTATTACCAGGTATGACATCAAGATTAATTCATGTTCCAGGTATTAGCGATGGCGGTCAATTGCAAGTTAAAGGCCCTAATGTGATGAAAGGCTATTTACGTGTTGAAAATCCAGGCAAACTTGAAGAACCAATTGCAATCGATGAACATGGGCAATCCGAAAAAGGTTGGTATGACACCGGCGATATCGTTGCTATTGATAACGAAGGCTTTATCACAATTAAAGGGCGCTTAAAACGATTTGCTAAAATTGCGGGAGAAATGGTTTCATTAGAAAGTGTTGAAGCCTTGGCAAAAAAAGTCGACATTGATGCCATGCACGGCGCAACAGTTAAAGCCGATGCAGCAAAAGGAGAAGCTATTGTTTTATTTACTACTTCAACCAAATTAAATCGAGAGCAACTTAACCAAGTGTCTCAAGAATTTGGTATTCCTACATTAGCTATTCCTCGTGATATTCGTGTAGTTAAAGAATTACCACTACTTGGTACAGGTAAAATCGACTTTATTACACTACGAAAAATGGCTGACGAATAAATAAAAGGATGCCACATGAATCAATATCCTCTTTTAAGCAAAAGCATGGTCGCAACCATGCTGGCACAGTTTTTTTCAGCATTTGCCGATAACGCCATCTTTTTTGCTATCCTTGCTTTCATCAAAAATCTACATTATCCAGCTTGGAGCCAATCTGTATTACAAATTAGTTTTGTGCTGCCATTCATCATTCTTTCCCCTTTTGTTGGTCAATTTGCTGACAGCATGTCAAAAGGCAAGGCTATGATGATTTCAAATAGTATAAAATTACTCGGTGCTGGTTGTATCTGTTTAAACATTAGTCCTTTTGCTGGATATTTTTTAGTTGGGGTAGGTGCAGCAGCATACTCTCCAGCTAAATATGGTATTCTAGGTGAGCTCACCACAGGCGATAATTTGGTTAAAGCAAATGGTTTAATTGAAGCATCAACCATTGCGGCAATTTTACTTGGTTCGCTAGCGGGTGGTCATATTGCCGATATTAATGTAAGTATATCTATATTGATTTGTGTATTAATGTATGGGCTAGCAATTATTGCTAACCTTTTTATTCCTAAATTACCTGCCGCACGACAAAATATTCCATGGCAATTTATAGGTATGGTAAAAGATTTTGCGAACACAATTAAAATCATCTTCGCCGATAAGCATGTCTTATTCACATTATTAGGTACTAGTTTATTTTGGGGAGCGGGTATTACTTTACGCTTTTTGTTAATTAGTTGGGTTCCTGCTATTTTAAACATACACGACAATGCAACACCAACAAATCTAAACGCGATTGTCGCTATCGGCATTGTTATTGGAGCAGGGCTGGCAAGTACATTTATTTCAATCAACAACACGTTACGTTGCATTCCAGCAGGGATAATGATGGGCATAGCAGTAATCGCCTTCACATTGCAGAGCAATATCATTTCATCTTATATTTTACTTATTATTATTGGGGCATTAGGTGGCTTCTTTTTAGTACCATTGAATGCTTTTATTCAAAAAATAGGTAAAGATTTAGTCGGTGCCGGCAGTGTCATTTCGGTACAAAACTTAAGCGAATATACGGCAATGATGCTAATGCTAGGACTTTATACATTAGCTGTTTACCTGAATTTATCAGTTATTACTATCGGTGTTGGCTTTGGTAGTTTATTTGCTATAGTGATATTTTTGTTATGGCTAGGATTAAGAAAAAATGCAACAAATTAATCTATCAACTATGTTAACCGAAAGTCGCAATCCCAACAGCGAAGAAATTGATAGCTATTCAACGCTAGAAATGTTACAAATCATCAATCGTGAAGATCAAAAAGTCGCATTGGCAGTGGAAAAAGAATTATCCAATATTGCAAAAGCTGTTGATGCAATTAGCTTGGCATTTTCAAATCAAGGTAGGCTAATCTATGTAGGGGCAGGGACTTCTGGGCGCCTAGGTATTTTGGATGCAAGTGAATGCCCACCTACTTATGGCACGCCAACTGAACAAGTTATTGGCTTAATTGCAGGGGGGCAGCCTGCTATTTTTAAGGCGGTTGAAAATGCCGAAGATAACCCTAAATTGGTAGTTAATGACCTGAAAAACATCAATTTTAGCTCAAACGACATTTTAGTTGGTATTGCTGCTAGTGGGCGCACACCTTATGTAATAGGCGGTATGCAATATGCTAAATCAATCCAAGCAACGGTTATAAGCTTATGCTGTAATCCCAAAGCTCCAATGATTAATTTAGCCGATATCGCCATTACACCGATTGTTGGTGCAGAAGTAATTACTGGCTCATCAAGAATGAAAGCTGGCACGGCACAAAAATTAGTTCTCAACATGTTAACCACAGCCAGCATGATCAAAATAGGCAAAGTCTATAGTAATTTGATGGTTGACGTAGAAGCTACCAACGCCAAACTGATTGAACGGCAAATATCCATTGTTATGCAAGCCACCGATTGCAGTCGAGAAAAAGCCATTGTCACATTAGCCGAGAGTAATAGGCATTGTAAAACCGCTATTTTGATGATCCTTTCAGGTCTAAATGCAAAGCAAGCTAGAAATAAACTAAAAAAAGAACACGGCTTTATTCGTCAAGCACTACTACATAAATCATAGTTTGATAAACAATAGAAAATTTAAGTTTTTTAACAAAATGTGATAGACACGTTATTTTAAGCTTATTTTAAGGTGTAAAATAACCAGGTATTTTTATTTTATATACTTTTATATTATGCAATTAATATAAAAATTAGGAGGAAGTTGTTATGGTTGGAATTATCCTAGCAACTCATGGTGAGTTTGCAGAAGGTATTCTACAATCAGGATCGATGATATTTGGAGAACAAGAAAATGTTAAAGCTGTTACCTTGCATCCAAGTGATAGTCCTGAAAATTTAAAAGAACGAATGCTTGAAGCAATAGCAACATTTGATAATCCAGAAGAAGTACTTTTTTTAGTAGATTTATGGGGGGGCACCCCATTTAATCAGGCTAATAATTTATGTGGAGAACATAGTAATTGGGCTATTGTTACTGGTTTAAACTTACCCATGTTAATTGAAGCCTATTCTTCTCGTTTTTCAATGGAAACTGCGAAAGAAATTGCAAGAGCAATTATTGAATCAGGTAAAGAAGGAATCCGAGCAACTGTCGAAATACCTACAGAATCCTTAGCTAATGCAAAAACTGCAAATAGCATCCCAGAAGGAACAGTGCTTGGTAATGGTAAAATGAAAATCGTGTTAGCTCGTGTCGATTCTCGCTTATTACATGGCCAAGTTGCAACAGCATGGACAAAATCAACCAACCCCAACCGAATTATTGTTGTTTCGGATTCAGTTGCAAAAGATGAATTAAGAAAAAAGCTCATCCAAGAAGCAGCACCTCCTGGCGTAAAGGCAAATGTGGTTCCAATCAAAAAAATTATTGAGGTATCTCGTGACCCACGTTTTGGTAATACTAAAGCGTTACTCCTATTTGAAAACCCACAAGATGTACTGCGAACTATAGATGGTGGTGTTGATATCGACGTCCTTAATATTGGTTCAATGGCGCATTCCGTTGGCAAAGTCATGGTTAATAAAGTATTGTCAATGAATGCCGATGATGTTGATACATTCGAAAAATTGAAAGCTAAAAACGTAAAATTTGATGTTCGCAAAGTACCTAACGATTCTAACAGCAATATGGACGAATTATTGAAAAAAGCGAAAGAAGAATTAGCGCAGCAAAAGAATTAGTTTATTTAAGGGGTATATTATGACATTATCAATTATTGCCATCATTTTAGTAATAATTATTGCCTTTTTAGCAGGGATAGAGGGTATTTTAGATCAGTTTCAATTCCACCAACCTTTAGTGGCTTGTACTTTGATTGGACTTGTCACCGGTAATTTAGAAGCCGGAGTTGTATTGGGTGGCTCGTTGCAAATGATTGCTTTAGGTTGGGCCAATATCGGCGCTGCAGTTGCACCTGATGCGGCACTTGCAGCTGTTGCATCGTCCATTATTTTAGTATTAGGCGGACAAGGTATAGCTGGTGTATCGACAGCTATAGCGGTTGCTATTCCCCTTGCTGTTGCTGGATTATTCTTAACTATGATTGTTAGAACCATTGCAGTTCCTTTAGTCCATATGATGGATATTGCAGCAGAAAAAGGTAATATTAGAGAAATTGAATGGCTACAAATTTTAGGCATCTGTTTACAAGGTCTACGTATTGCTATTCCTGCCACTGCTTTATTATTTATTCCAGCAGAAACAGTTAAGGGGATATTAAATTCAATGCCTGAATGGCTAACAACTGGTATGGCGATCGGTGGCGGTATGGTCGTTGCAGTCGGTTATGCCATGGTGATTAATATGATGGCAAACCGCGAAGTATGGCCATTTTTCATTATTGGTTTTGTCGTTGCAGCGATATCACAATTAACACTCATTGCACTTGGCGCTTTAGGCGTCGCATTAGCACTAATTTACCTCAGTCTTTCGGAACGTGGCAATTCATCCAATGGCGGTAACAAAGGTGATCCACTTGATGATATTTTAAATGATTACTAGAAACTTGGAGAAAAAAATGACTGATAGAATTCAATTAAGCAAAAAAGACCGTTTAGCCGTTGCTTGGCGCTCAACCTTTCTCCAAGGTTCTTGGAACTATGAACGTATGCAAAATGGTGGTTGGGTGTATTCAATGATTCCTGCGATTAAAAAATTGTATACGACTAAAGAAGACCGATCAGCAGCGCTCAAACGTCACTTAGAATTCTTTAATACTCACCCATATTTAGCTTCACCTGTACTTGGCGTTACACTAGCTTTAGAAGAAGAAAGAGCAAATGGCGCCGCAGTCGATGATGTTGCCATTCAAGGGGTAAAAGTCGGTATGATGGGGCCATTGGCTGGTGTGGGCGATCCTGTATTTTGGTTTACTGTGCGCCCAATGCTAGGTGCGCTTGGTGCTTCACTTGCACTTAGTGGCAATATTATGGGGCCTATTTTATTCTTTTTATTATGGAATATTATTCGTTGGGGATTTATGTGGTATACCCAAGAATTTGGTTATCGTACTGGTTCTAAAATTACCGATAATTTATCGGGCGGTTTACTACAAAAAATCACCAAAGGCGCTTCTATTTTAGGAATGTTTGTCCTTGCAGCGCTAGTACAACGGTGGGTATCAATAAAATTCCAACCTGTCGTATCTACCGTCAAACTAGACAATGGTGCGTTTATTGATTGGAATAAATTACCAATAAGTGCTGAAGGTATTCAAAAAGCACTTATTGATATGCAAAGTGGGCTATCACTCACTCGAGAAAAAGTCACTACTTTACAAAATAACTTAGACCAATTGATACCAGGGCTAATGCCACTACTATTAACATTTTTCTGTATGTGGTTATTACGTAAAAAAGTATCGCCAATTTTAATTATCCTTGGTCTATTTATAGTGGGCATTATCGGACATGCCATTGGTCTTTTATAATTTTTAGACGTTAAGTAAAATAGAATAAAAGCATAATTTAAAAATTATGCTTTTATTCTTGATAAATTTTGAAAAATTAATTGGCAATTTTATAACTTATCAAATAATAAAAAACAATTATATTAGCCTAATTCTTATACGGAAATCACATAAATGGTCCAATCATTAAACACAAAAATAGACCTAACCGTTAAAGCTACATTTTTTACCGCCTTTACCGAATATGGACAAATTATGATTGGCGATAAAGCATTTGAGTTTTATCATCAACATGATCCTCACAAATATATCCAAATACCATGGGATGAGATTGATTATGTGATAGCATCTGTATTATTTGCTGGTAGATGGATACCACGATATTCAATCCAAACCAAAAGAAATGGTACTTTTAACTTTGCATCTAAAGAACCTAAAAAAGTGTTAAAAGCGATTCGGGTTTACGTTGACGGACAAAAAATGGTCAGGTCACTAGGTTTCTTTAACGTTTTAAAACTCGCTTTTTTCCCAAAAAAGAACAAAAAATAGTATTGCCAAAATAATGAACACCAATAAATTAACCATAAATAAAATTTCCTGTTTTGTAATATCTATTGGTTTGCGCTTACAATTAAATAAATCATAGTCAGTATTATTTTCATCCATTCTTTTCTAATTTAGCCTAAAGCAAACAATATTACATCCCATTGCCAACAAACAGTCATTGCACTTTTTACTAGAAAGAGTATAATTCTGGGGCTTTGATTTTGTCCATGTTGGACAGAAAAAAGATTATTTTTTAATTTAAGAGGATGTTATGGTAACTATTCGTTTAGCTCGTGGTGGCTCTAAAAAGCGCCCTTTTTATCAAGTAGTTGTCACTGATAGCCGTAACCCACGTGATGGTCGTTTTATTGAGCGCGTTGGCTTTTTTAATCCAATTGCACAAGGTAAAGCAGAAGAATTACGTTTAGATCTTGATCGCGTAAATCATTGGGTTGGTTTAGGTGCAACTGTTTCTGATCGTGTTAATGCACTAATCAAACAAGCACAAAAAGCTGCTTAATTTAGTTATTAATAGTCACTGTAATGATGAATACTGAGAATCTCATCGTTGTTGGTAAACTTGGTTCAAGCTACGGCATTCGCGGGTGGCTCAGGATTTTTTCGTTTACAGAATTCCCAGATAGCATTTTTGATTACACGCCTTGGTATATCCAACGTGCTGGAAAATGGCAAGAAGTAATCGTAGAAAGTTTTAAACCGCATAATCATGATATGATTGTGAAACTCAAAGGTATTGATGATCGTGATCAAGCAATAGCATTAACCAATATTGAAGTATTTGTTGATGCAGAAAAATTACCAACACTTAGTAATGGTGATTTTTATTGGAAAGATCTGATTGGTTGCCGAGTCAAAACAATTAACGGTTATGATTTAGGTCAGGTAACTGATTTGATGGAAACCGGTTCTAATGATGTATTAGTGGTAAAAGCAAATCTAAAAGATGCATTTGGTGCAACAGAACGTTTAATCCCTTTTGTTGATGATCAATTTATAAAACAAGTTGATTTGACATCAAAAATGATTGTGGTCGATTGGGATCCTGCTTTTTAATTGGTAAGGTAACACTATGTGGATTGGCATAATTAGCCTTTTTCCCGAAATGTTTCAAGCTATTACCTGTTATGGCGTAACTGGTCGAGCCGTTAAAAACGGGCTGTTAACAGTAGAATATTGGAACCCGCGCGATTTTGCGCATGATAAGCATAAGACTGTCGATGATAGGCCTTACGGTGGTGGTCCTGGCATGTTAATGATGGTACAACCACTTAAAGATGCGATTCATGCAGCAAAAGCAGTTGCTGGTAACGGTACAAAAGTGATCTATCTTTCCCCACAAGGGCGCAAATTAAACCAACAAGGTGTTTGCGAGTTGTCACAAAAACAAAAATTAATTTTGATTTGTGGACGATACGAAGGTATAGATGAACGCGTTATCCAAACTGAAATTGATGAAGAATGGTCAATTGGTGATTACGTATTAAGTGGCGGTGAATTACCGGCGATGACTATGATTGATGCACTAGCAAGGTTTATTCCTGGCGTGCTAAATCACCAATCATCGGCAGAAGAAGACTCTTTTGCTAATGGTTTACTTGACTGTCCACACTATACTCGGCCTGAGGTGTTAGATGGAATGGCGGTGCCTGATGTATTAATGTCTGGTCACCATGAAGCGATTCGTCGCTGGCGATTAAAACAATCACTAGGGCGAACTTGGTTAAGAAGAGAAGATCTTCTTGCAAATCTAGCTCTGACTGATGAAGAGCAATGTTTACTCGCTGAATTTAAACGTGAATACAGTGATAAACAAGGCAATTAATATTTCAGTATAACTAGTAAGAGATAATATTATGAAAAATGCAATTATTCAGCAATTAGAACAAGAACAAATGAAGAAAGACATCCCGTCTTTTCGCCCTGGTGACACGGTTGAAGTAAAAGTATGGGTTGTTGAAGGTAATAAAAAACGTCTTCAAGCTTATGAAGGTGTTGTCATTGGAATTCGTAATCGTGGTTTACACTCTGCATTTACCGTACGTAAAATTTCCAATGGCGAAGGTGTAGAACGAGTATTCCAAACTCACTCACCAATTGTTGATTCAATTACTGTGAAACGTCGTGGTCAAGTACGTCAAGCTAAACTTTACTACTTACGCGAACTTCGTGGTAAAGCGGCTCGTATTAAAGAGCGCCTTAACTAATTTTTATTGATTATCAATAAAAATATCAGATTAAGATGGTCACCTTTGTGGTGACCGTTTTTATATATGGAAAACATAATTTCAATCCAACAATAATAGTTGGTAGAATTAAAGCAATTTTTTTGATGGTGTAAAAGGTGGTGCAATGGTTGAGTATATTTTTGCAATTTTGTCTACAACAGTAAAATTGTTTGCATTAATGACACCGCCTGCGGTTTTAAGTGCCTTTTTAAGTGGCACAAAACAATATGATGAACAACTTAGACGTAAAATAGCCCTAAAAACATCATGTGCGGTATTTATCATCGGTATCATTCTATTCTTTTTCGGCAATACCATGTTTAGTGTTTTTGGTTTTACCCTTGATGCATTTCGAATTGGTTCGGGAGCATTACTATTTATCACTGCGGTATCGCTAATGAACGATTCGCCAGAAAAAAACAAAATTAGTAGCGATGATGATATTAGTGTTGTCCCTCTCGCTATTCCTCTATGCATGGGGCCCGCATCCATCGGGACTATCATTGTTATGGGAACTAGCTCAATTGGTATTGTATCAAACCTAATTGGCGCGATTTCATTATTCGTCGCTTCAATAGGTATTTATATTATGCTGTTATGCGCTAAAAGTATTGCAAAAGTACTAAAAAATACAGGGATCGCGATATTATCAAAACTAACCGGCTTACTCATATCTGCTATTGCTGCACAAGTTGTGTTTACAGGTATAGCTGCTTTCTTAAAATAAACATTAGTTTCAATTTTTGATAGTACGATAATAACAATATTGAGATATAAAAATAGTATTTAGCTAAACCATTTTACGCTTTATTAATTCCTAATAGTGTGTAATCACTAACAATGATAAACCTTGAATTAGTGATTACATAACTAAGCAATATAAAATTAATTATGACTTATTGAAACAATTCTTTTTTTATAGAAAAAATAAGATATTAGAATAATCGCAATTAATATTATTTCAGAAAGTAAAATAAAATAACCTGACTCACCAAACCAAACGCCAACAATAATCACAACATTTACAATGATAGAAATACCAGCCAGCCAAGGAAATAGCGGTGATTTAAATTTTATCATTTCTTTTGGATATTTGCCGCTATTTACACCCTTACGAAATTGATACTGACACCAAGCAATGATTATCCATGCAAAACAACCCACTTGTCCTGTGCCTGCGACTAAATAAATATATAATTTTTCAGCGGCAATATATTTTGAAAATAATGAGACTAATGCAATAACCGCAATAAATAAAATACCTTTTGTTGGCACACCCCGTTGATTGACTTCGGAAAAGTATTTTGGAGCTAAGTTATCTTGCGCCATAGACCACAGCATTCTTGAACTGGCATAAATGGCTGAATTCGTTGCTGATATCGCGGCACAAAAGATCACAAAAAGCATCGCATATGAAGCAAATGTAATTCCTGCTTTATTAAATACCCACACAAATGGACTAATTTCAGAATGCACTGTTCCATACGGGTAAACGAGGGCTAATACAGCAATAGCTAGAATATAAAATAGAATAATGCGAAAAGCCACACCAGTAATAATTTTAGGTAACACCGACTGTGGGGATTGCGCTTCGCCAGCTGCATTACCAATTAATTCAACCCCTTGAAATGAGTAAGTCACGATAGTCATACACACAAATATGGCTAAAAAGCCATTAGGAAACCAGCCATTTTCTGTTTTGAATGTCGGTAAAACATGAGTTTCGGTATATTGATGATGAAGTAAATAAATTCCCACCCCAATAAAAGCAATAATCGCGAGTACTTTAATGGTTGAAAACCAATACTCACTTTCACCAAATGCACGAACAGAAGTTAAATGTACTGAAGTAATAACAATTAGAATTAACAAACTAAAAAGATAAATAGGAATTAAAGGGAAGGCTTGGTGAGCAATCATTGAGGCGGCAGTTAAATCTGCAGCCATAGACAATACCCAACTTAGCCAATACAGCCAACCTATGGTATAGCTCCAAATTGGATTTGGGATAAACATCAACGCATAGTGTTGAAATGAACCAGCATGAGGAAATGCACAAGAAAGTTCACCTAAACATAGCATGGTTGAAAGCATTATGCTTCCGGCCATTAAATAAGCAACAATGGTTCCTAATGGACCGACGGTGCTCAGTGGAGCTGCAATACCAATAAATAATCCGGTACCAATTGATCCACCTAATGAAATCATCAACAAATGACGATTTTTTAAGTTTTTCTTTAAATTACTGCTGGGATAAGGGCTTTCTTGTGATTCAGATGTTGTCATATAAACCGCCTAGTAATTAATAAAAACTGCTGGTTACCCAGCAGCTAACACAAATTAATAAATAAACCGTTTTTCTACACCATTAGTTTGACAAGCCATTAGCAAGGCAGTGTAATCGAGTTCAAATCCAATCATATCGCCAACACGAAGAGTTTGAGTAACATCTTCGATGTCGACTAACGTATGATCACTGGTTTGACCCAATACAGTAATATCATCATTGATAGGTATGCAACTTTCTGCTGGCACATCTTGACGCCCAAAAGCCAGCAAGGCTCGCTTACGTATACCATGATCAACAAAGGTTTTACTATTCAAAAAAGCATCTACACCTAACTCGCCAACAGGCACTGTCGGTTTACTATTGAGTTCAATGATTTGCGCATATAATTTATAGATATTACTACATGCTTTATCCACGGGTTTATTTGAATGATGAAATTCATCAAGATATTTCATATCTACATATTCAATACCAAACTCGTGTAAACCACCAATTCTCAAATGATTCAATCCCTCTGGCCAAATACCTTTGTCCAATAAGTGGTAACTAGTACAATTACCAGCCGATAAATACTTTATCTTAATATTACAAGATTGCTCTACTTTACGCGCTATATTTAAAAAGTCTACCCCATTTTTAACTGTTGGTAGCACCGTACCATAGCAGTTAAAGTTAGTGCCAAGCCCATAGAGCTCAACACCAGGTAAAGAAAGAATTAGTTTTACCATATCAATAATTTCATCAATATGTTCAAACCAAATCCCTTCGCGTAAATCCCCCATATCGACCATTAATAAAACTTGATGAACTTTTTGTTGTTTAACCGCTTCATCAGAAAGTGCTTGAATTACTGCTTTTTCGCTGTTTAAGCTAATATCAGCATATTTAACAACATCACTAATTTCGCTTAAACAAGGGCTACGTAATAAGCAGGTTTTGCAATCTAATGCATCTTTTAATTTCTTAAGATTATATGTTCTTGACTCAGCAATCACATCAATACCGCCGTCAAGAACGGCTTTGGCCGTTTCAACGCAGCCATCAAAGACTTTATTAACCGCCATAACTTCAATGCCGTGTTTAGCTAACAGATCTTTTTCAACACGAGCATTGCTTGTTAATTTGCGTAAATCAATTTCTAATATAGGTTTGTACATACTTTTACTCCTCTATATACTATTATTACTGCAAACGATTACGTTTTTGTGCTCGATAATAGATCCATTCAGCTAAACCAATGGCAAGCACAGCACCACCAACGATTTTAGCAATATACTCAACATATCCCCCCATATCGATTTGCGCAGGTGGAATAAATACTAATATTACAGCAAATAGAGTAGATAAGAACCCAAGTGCTGGTAATACAACTGGCATCACTTTACCTGGAATTTTAAAGCTACGAGGTACATCCGGTTGAGTAATACGTAAACGATAATAAGCAATAAACATTACCAAGTACGGAATAAAATAACAGATTGTCGTTAATGCAGTTAACATCCAATATGCTGCAGCAATACTTGGTGACACAAAGGTTGAAAAACAAAGTACAGTAACGATAATCGCTTGAATTATTAACGCAAAGGCTGGCGTTTTATACACTGGGTGTAAACGACCAATACGTTCGCCAAGTAAATTATCCTCTTTTGATGCTTCTTGTAGCATATAGATAGGACCAACTAACCACGAGTTGATTTGGCCTAATGCACCAAAAAATAAACAAATTGCCATTACTGGTAATAACCAAGGCATATGTAATTCGTTAGCTGCTGCCTCCATTGCCTGCATGACACCCGCTACAATATCAGTATCGGCTGCTGGTAATAAAGTATTAATAGCCCATGTTCCTACCATATAAATGCCCACAATCACAACCGCTGAAACCAACATCGCTTTAGGGAAATCACGTTGTGGATCTCGTGTACGCCCTGCAATCATTGGTGCTACTTCAAGGCCTGCGAATGCAAACATCATACTAGATAAAAATACGATAGTATCCCAACTGCTTAAATCAGGAAGCCAATCACTAGCATGACTATAACTCGTTGCCATAGGATGTCCCATCAACAACCATACAATAGCTAAGACAACAATAATAGCAGCAGGAATAAATACACCAAGCCATGCACTAACACTATTAATAATTTTAGTCCATTGCATCCCTTTGATATTCATCAGTGTCAAAATCCAGAATACAACCATAGATCCTACACCAATAAATACTTGATTCTGAGCTAACTCGGCACTAAACATGTACCCAATTGCAGTAAAACCGAATTGCAACATTAACGGGAAGAATAGCACACACGAGAATAGGAAACACACCACAACAATCCAACCAATGCGTTTACCAAAGGCTTCTTTAACCCAAACAAAAATCCCACCATCTTTTGGCCAGCCAGTTGAAAGCTCACCACAAACCATCGCTAATGGGAAAAATAGACAAAATGCTGCAAGTAGCCAAAGCACCATTGCTGACGCCCCATATGGAGCAACATTAGGAATTTGGCGTAAACTTAGTATCGCAATGACATTCATAAACACAATGTCTTTGATACCAAGTAAACTTGAATCTTTAGAATCACTCATAATAACCTCGTATTATAATATCTGGAGCATAAAATGCCCCAGATAATTGATGATTAGTATATATCGTATCCAACCATATCTTCGTAAGTATCTTCACGACGAATTAATCTATCTTTGCCGTCTTTATCGATCATGACAACCGATGTGCGAGGACGATTGTTATAGACTGTTTGGCTTTCAATGGTGTAAGCACCGGCATCCAAGAAAGCAACAATATCACCAACTTGAGTGTCTTTTGGCATTAAGAACTCTTCACCTTTCACACCAACATGGTAATAGTCACCACCATCACATAAAGGTCCTGCTAGCTTAATGTATTCGTCATGTGCTTCATTGATTTTTGAAGCATTATAAACATAGAAAAACCAATCAAAGTGCTGACTATCAGACAAAACACTATAGCCTGCATCAACAAATTTCCATTCAACATGCTCTTCAATGTTGCCGTCTAAATCGTAATTGGTTTTACGTTTTTCACAGGCAACTTCAGTTACAAGCACTCCCGCTGAACCAGTTACTTTACGACCAGGTTCAATACAAATTTCAACATCGGTGCGCCATTTGTGCACTTCGCTAATCACTGCATCAGCAAAGTCTTGTGCGGTTATACCTGCATACATATTATCTTGCAATGGATTACCATTTTCTTCGTCATATTTATATGGAACAGGAATACCACCACCAACATTGATTAAATCAAATTTAATGCCAAGTACTTCTTCTAAACGGCGTGATTCATCAACTAATACTTTAGTTGCTTTTGCAAAAGGCTCTGCTTCAGGCACTTGATCCCCAACATGCATATGTAAACCACGTAAATGTACATAAGGCATATCCAGAATTCGACGGCAAGTCTCTTCTGCTTGTTCTAAATCGATACCTGATTTAGCATGGTAAGCCGTTACCAATTCTGCGTGAGTTGCAGATGGGACATTCGGTTCAACGCGCACACAAACGTTTGCTACTTTTTTCAAACGTGTTGATATTTCATCAATAATATCAAGTTCATATAAACTGTCGACATTGATGATATACAGATCATTTTGGATGGCAAACTCTAAATCCACCGGTTTTTTTACCACGCCGTTAAACACAATTTGACTACCGCTAAAGCCGATTTCTAAGCATTTGCGTACTTCAAACATAGAATTCGCCTCAGCATAGATACCCGCATCTTTAATCGCTTTTAGCACCCCCATAACAGAACAAGTTTTTGATGCATAGAAAATCTTTGTATTCGGATGAGCCTTAAATGCATCTTTAATCTCTTGCACATTACGATCAATTTCCTTTTCAGAAAACACATAAAAAGGGGTTGGATATTTTTTTGCTAACTCTTCTAAATTAACGCCATCTAAACATAATTTACCGTTTTCGGCACTGAAACGGCGATCTTTAGTTACAAGATCTGTGCGTAATTTGTTATAATTTGACATAATTGCGTCGGACATATGACCTCCAGTTAATTAGTACATAAAAAGTACAAAAAATAAAAAATGGCTTCTCACATATAGTGCAATCAGCATGCCAACTTTAAAATTACAAATAATCAATTTGTTAACAAAAAAACAGAAATAAAGATTTAGTCATTTAGTATAAAATATGTTTTTATGACAAAAATTTGTCATTTTCATATGATGGTTGAAAGGGATTTAAATTAAATTTGGCTAAATTTAGCAAATAATCCAAATATTAAAAGGTACTAATATCATGACCATTGATCCTGAATTATTACAAGCATTGGAAATATTTAAACATTTTTTTGATTTAATCCATCAACCGATCGCTATTATCGATAAAAAAGGCAATTATATTTATTATAATCAGGAAAGCGCAGAACTGGATGGCTACCCTAAGGAACAAGCGATTGGCAAACCAATGCTTGAGGTTTATCCTAATTTAAAAAAGGAAGACAGTACGATGTTGCAAGCCTTGCTGTTCGGTAAAGAATATCAAGACAACTACCAATCTTATTATAATCATGTTGGCAAGGTGGTTGATTACTTGCATACCACCGTTCCACTTTATAATGAGAAAAAAGAGATCATCGGTGCAATTGAAATAGGTCGAAACCTATCAACAGTTCGACACCTACAAGATCAAGTTCTGAAACTAAACAGTAAGTTATACCACAATAAAGAGCAACCATTACCCGATATTGTTTTTGTTTCAGAAAAAATGCAAAAAGTTATCGACCAAACCAATATGTTAGGGCGCAATGATGTTCCTGTGTTAATTGTGGGTGAAACCGGAACAGGCAAAGAGCTATTTGCTCGTTTAATACACAAAACAAGCCAGCGCCGTGATAAAGCTTTCATCTCGCTTAATTGTGGTGCATTACCAACTACACTGATTGAAAGTACTTTATTTGGTACAGTAAAAGGTGCATTTACAGGTGCTGAAAACCGTCAAGGTTACTTAGAACTCGCTAACGGCGGTACATTGTTTCTTGACGAATTAAACGCGATGCCGCTTGAAATGCAAAGCAAATTATTACGATTTCTTCAAGAGAAAACCTATTGGCAATTAGGTGGTAATAAAGAAATGCGTTCTGATGTTCGTATTGTTGCAGCCATGAATGAATCACCAACAGAACTATTAAAAACAGGAAAAATAAGAAGCGATCTATTTTATCGATTAAATGTCGGTTTAATAAAACTTCCTGCTTTACGTGACAGAACAGAAGACATTCCCGTTTTAGCACGCTATTTTATTGATAAACATAAAAACGATGTCAATGTCGTAATTAGTGGTATCAGTGAACAGGCTCTGCAACAATTAATGACTGCCCCTTGGCCTGGTAATGTGCGTATGCTTGAAAATGCAATTGTCAGAAGCATGGTATTACAAAACAAATCAGGTGAATTACAGCATATTACCCTTGATGAAGAGCTCTTTGAGCTTAACAGTGCATTTTTCCAAGACGATAAGACACATAAACCTGACAAAACACCTATCAATAAATCTACTCATGAAAACAGCTTAACTGAACAAGTTGAGAACTATGAACGGCAACTTATCATTAATGCATTAAATCAAGCCAATGGCAAAATTATCACGGCCGCAAAACAATTAAATATTTCGCGCACAACGCTACAATATAAGGTCAAAAAATACAATATTCACATGGGGGTCATTGATGATTAATGTAATCATCAATTAAACCCTTGAGCACACGCAAATGCACTGCTCCATGCCCATTGGAAATTATAACCTCCTAACCAGCCTGATACATCAACAACCTCACCAATAAAATAAAGGTTCGGGTGTGTTTTAACGGCCATAGTTTTAGATGACAACGCATCAGTACTCACACCACCTAGTGTCACCTCGGCAGTACGATAACCTTCTGTACCATTTGGAGTAATGCTCCAGTGTGTTAATGTATTATACAAGTCTTGCTGTTGTTTAAGATCTAGCTGCTTGACTGTTACGTCATTTATCAACTTCAGTTTTATTAATTCTTCAATAAGCCTTTTAGGTAAAATTTTTGCTAAGCAATTTTTTATAGTTTGATTACGATTTTGTGCTAATAATGGTTTAAACGATGAATCAAATGTTAAATCGGGTAATAAATTGATAGTAATTGACTCACCTGCTTGCCAATAACTTGATATCTGCAAAATAGCAGGTCCTGAAAGCCCTCGATGAGTAAATAATAGATTTCCTTTAAAACTAATTCTTTTATTAGAAACTTCAACAGGAATTGCAATGCCTGACAAGGTTGATAACCCATCCAGTAAAGGTTTATGCAATGTAAATGGAACTAGCCCTGCTCTTACAGGCACCACTGGAATATCAAATTTTTCGGCAATTTTATAACCAATTGAAGTCATACCAAGAGCTGGCATAGATAAACCACCAGTTGCAATAATAAGATTTTCACAATCAATCATGCCACGAGAAGTATGCAACTTAAATCCTTGTCCATCACTATCAATATCTTCAACTTGGGTTTGCATCATAAACTTAACATGCCCTTTTTGACACTCTTTTAATAACATATCCACAATATCTTGCGCTGAATTATCGCAAAATAATTGTCCATGTTCTTTTTCGTGATAGGCAATATGATATTCATTCACTAATTGAATAAAATCCCACTGAGTAAATCGTTTTAAAGCCGATTTGCAAAAATGCGGATTGTCAGAAATATAATTACTCGACTCAACTGTTAAGTTAGTAAAGTTACATTTTCCCCCGCCAGACATTAAGATTTTACGTCCCAGCTTTTTACCATTATCAAACACAGTAACATCATACCCTTTTTGACCGAGTAAGCCCGCACAAAAAAGCCCAGCAGCGCCAGCACCTACAATTGTAATTTTAGTTTGCATTATTAATAGATTAAAAATAAAAGATAACAGATTATAACAGTATAACAATTGTCACTCATAGTTGTTGGAATAAACCTTAGTTCTTATACTAAAACACATATTTTCCTGAAACTTTTTAACAAAAAAGAAAAGAATTTATATCAAAAATAGTGCCCAAAATTGTCACAATCTGTTTTTAACTTACCAAACTCACAAAAATCATTGTGATATTTACCACTATTAGCTTTATTAAAAAGTCAATGTTAATTATTAACAGATTGACTTATAAGTAATATTTATTTAGTCAGCATTTCTTTTTATGTTACTTTTTGCTCAATTATAATATATTGTTATGTGATTTTTGCGTGGGGCTAGGTCACTCAATGTTTATTATTATAGATTTCAAGCGATGATACTGAACGTTTTTCTAAACTTACCTGCTATTGATTTTATTACGGTGAAGCATCATGGACAAATACATAAAGGTAAACTTTATTACTTATGTGAATTTAATGGTAAAGGGGGGATATCAAGGATAATTCTTAACTCGTTGACTTTAACAATATGTTTTAATATATTGATAAATCAGCGATAATTACCGCCGATTTATCATTCTAAATGGCTTTATACTATTTTATTATCAACTTTTTTTATCTGTGCTTTATTAAAAAATAGATAAGCAAGTATAGCGACTATAAAATTACCTAAAGCTGCTAATATCGTTACAACATTAAGACCAAAATAGTTAAATAGTATGAATCCTGTTAAAGCAGCACCGATTGCTGCACCAAAAGTATTGATAGCATAAAGATGTCCAGTTGTTTGACCAATATTTTTCCAAAATTGTGCAATATAAGTGATTAAAATTGGAAGCGTTGCCCCCATCAAAAGTGTAGGAACAAGCACCAATAAAAAATTAACAACTGCAACAACGGCCAAATTATAAACAATAAAAATATCGCCGATAAACAAAATAAGCGGGTAACTAATTAGCCCAAATAAACCAATTCCAAATTCACTAAAACAAAAAAACTGTAGCGCTTTATTCGGGTATTTATCGACAATCCTTCCGCCACCGAGGGCTCCTAAACCAAGTCCTAACATAAATGCTGATACAATAATTGCAACAGAATCAACATCGGAACCAAAAGCCGAATAAAGTGCCCGTTGCCAAGCAACTTGATAAGTTAAACCACTCATTCCAGAAATAAAAAATAGAGTACTTAATAGTAGTAATTTTTTTTTGCTTAACATAAAAGGTTCCTTATTTATTTCCCAAAAGTCCGTATTTATATTCTGTTATCATGTTGCTATCGGTAATGATTTCCGTATCTCTCCCTAAATGATAAAATTTTTCAACTTCGTCTAAGCTTAATAGTTTTGTCGCTAATGTTTTTTTATAAGCGCCATTTTCAATTTGTTTGGATTCTTTATTAAACAAAGGTTTACCATCTAAAACTAACTTATCAAGACGCTCTTTAGCAACAACTTCATCAAGTTTAATCATTGAATCGGAGGCATAAATAAAGCCAAGTGTTCCCCAATAGGCATATTTAAATACCGATTGTGCTGTTTTTAATGTATCAGGAGATCGAGTACTATTAAAAGCCAGAATACCATTAGGATTTAATGAATTTTTTACTAATTTCATCATCTCTTGTGATAATAAATTGGTTGCGCCTGAACGCCAATGGTAAGTGGTATTCATAATGATTAAATCATATTTTTTGTCACTATTTCGTTTAAGCCAACGCCGTCCGTCATCAATATAAATATTAATTTTAGGATCGTTTAATATTGGCGAAACAATAGGGTATTGTTTAATAATATCCAGATACCCTTTATTGATTTCAATGGCATCAATGGTTTCTAATGTTGGAAAACTTGATAAGGCACGAGTCCATGCACCACCGCTCACACCAATAACTAGCGCTTTTTTAGGATTTGGATGGGTTGCCGATAATAAGTAAAGCCGATTTAGATCATTTATATCGATATCAGGATCGATATTTAATATCCCATCATACATCTTATTACCTAATACAATATTTTTTCTACCATCCCTATCGTCATTGACGATATGGATTACACCGTAACGATTTTCAATATAAGAATTGATAGATATTCCTTGTTCAAACGCATTTCTAAACATATAATCCGAGTGTTTATTCACTAAATAAAAGCAACAGCTACCAAGCATAACAACAGCGATGACAGAAATCATCGATTTTTTCACTATCATCAACGCGCCTAATAAAATACAAGCGATACCAATTAGAATAAACATAGATGAAATAGAGATATAATCAAGAAGAATGCCTCCAATTAATAAACTACCAAGCGTTGAGCCAACAATATTAAAGAAATAGACTTTAGATACAGATGCACCTACTTTCCCATTGGAAATATTCGTACCTAAATGATGTACGATCGGAAATAATATTGCCTTTAAAGCAGCAACGACGAATATTAAAATACAACATATACCTAACAATTCTCCTATAGCACTTTTTTGAGGTATGTATTGGATAATCAATGGGATCGATATATCAATAAAACCAGCAAAAATTAAAACCGTCCCACCAGCGAAGAATAGGTTAGAATAACGAGCACAAATAGCCTTACCTCTATTTGCTCCAAAGGCAATGCCTAATAGAAAGAAAAACAATACCAGAGCAAAAGCAAAAGGAGCCCCACCCAAAATAAAGCTCACTATTCTAAACCATAGCATCTCTTGCCCTAAGCTCATAAGCCCAACTAAAAGCGAAATGGACCAAGCAAAATATTTCATAATAACTTTCCCTAAAATTTCTTTATTGTTTTGAGATATTATTTAGTTAATTGAGTCGTTAATTACTGCTTTTTTTTAATTCAACTCTCCTAATTAGAAGAATTTGCTGCTTAATTAAACACCTAATTAACGACTTTTGCAAGCGTGTTTTTTGAACATTGCATTGCTAAGAGTAGAACTTATGTAAGGTTGATATAAAGAAAAAAATGAGTGATATCAATAATCAGCGCATTAAGTACAAATTGAGAGTGTTGATTAATTTTTTTAAATAATCAGTTTTAAACAAATTTAATTTTGAAAGATTCAATCAGTTATTTAGCAAGCCTAATTCATACTTTTTGTAAAATACAGCATAAGATTATCACTTAAAAGTACACCGTTTATTAAACTTATTTACAAAAATTGACAATAAATTACCATCATTAACATCCTTCCTTTTTTCACTACATAATCACTATATTGAGTTCATCTAGAACTGCCTCTTATTAGTTTTATTAATAAGTTTAGTCTTAGTTATCAAAAAATTAAGTTATAAGTAATATTTATTTGACCAAAAACTGATTTTTAATTAACTTCACACCTAATATGGGATTAATGCCTATACCTTCTCAAATTATAAAAGCGATGAATTAGAGGCAATGATATGTTATATAACCAGCATCATGAAAAAGATAACTGCGGATTTGGGCTAATTGCTCACATTGAAGGGCAACCAAGTCATAAAGTGGTGCGTACAGCAATTCACGGTTTAGCCAGAATGCAACACCGTGGCGCCATTTTATCTGATGGAAAAACTGGCGACGGTTGTGGTCTTTTATTGCAAAAACCCGACCGTTTTTTTAGATTAGTAGCACAAGATGCAGGTTGGCGATTAGCGACCAATTATGCCGTTGGTATGCTATTTTTAAGCCAAGACGAAAAAGAAGCACAAGCTAGCCGTGATATTGTTGAACAAGAACTTGCTGAAGAAACCTTATCTATTCTAGGTTGGCGCGAAGTACCGATTGATAAAAGCGTACTGGGCGAAATTGCATTATCATCACTACCCAAAATAGAACAAGTGTTTGTCAACGCCCCAGCCGGTTGGACAAAAATCGATTTAGAGCGTCGTTTATATATGGTGCGTCGTCGAATAGAAAAACGGGTGAAAGACGATACATTTTACGTTTGCAGCTTCTCCAATCAGGTCAATATCTATAAAGGCTTATGTATGCCTAAAGATTTACCTCGATTCTATTTAGATTTGGCTGATATTCGCATGGAAACGGCTATTTGTTTATTCCATCAACGGTTCTCAACTAATACCGTGCCACGTTGGCCATTAGCGCAACCTTTTCGACATCTGGCGCATAATGGTGAAATTAATACCATAGAAGGTAACCGCCAATGGGCAAAAGCGCGCTCATACAAATTTAAAACGCCACTCATTCCAGACTTACAAGATGCCGCACCGTTTGTTAATGTCACTGGATCTGATTCGAGTTCATTAGATAACATGCTAGAGCTATTCCTTGTTGGTGGAATGGATATTGTACGAGCTATGCGCCTGCTTGTTCCTCCTGCTTGGCAAAATAATCCTGACATGAACGAAGACCTGCGTGCCTTTTTCGATTTCAACTCAATGCATATGGAGCCTTGGGATGGACCTGCGGGTATTGTGATGTCAGATGGACGTTATGCGGCATGTAATTTAGACCGTAATGGATTACGTCCTGCACGTTATGTAATAACGACAGACAAACTTATTACCTGTGCCTCTGAAATTGGTATTTGGGACTATCAACCTGATGAAGTCGTCACTAAAGGTCGTGTTGGCCCAGGTGAATTATTAGTTATCGATACCGAAGAAGGTCGCATATTACAATCGTCTGAAACAGACAACGATTTACAAAAACGTCATCCTTATAAAGAATGGATGGCAAAAAATGTTAAACAGCTAATACCATTTGAAAACCTACCTGATGATAACATTGGTTCACGCAATTACGACGATACGTTACTTGCAACTTATCAAAAACAGTTTGGTTATAGCGCTGAAGAGCTTGACCAGTGCATTCGTGTACTCGGTGAAAATGGCCAAGAAGCCACCGGATCAATGGGTGATGATACTCCATTTGCTGTATTATCAAGTAGACCTCGTTTAATTTATGATTATTTCCGCCAAAAATTTGCACAGGTCACAAATCCGCCTATCGATCCACTACGTGAAGCGCATGTTATGTCACTTTCAACCAGCATCGGCCGAGAAATGAATGTATTTGCCGAAGCAGAAGGTCAAGCGCATCGTGTGGCATTTAAATATCCAGTTTTAGTTTATTCTGATTTACAACAATTAACCGCGTTAGAATCGCGTTACTACAAATCAGAAACATTAGACATCACCTATGACATTGATGGCAGCTTACGTGATGCCATTGAACAATTATGTGGTGATGCCGAGGCAAAAGTTCGTAATGGCACAGTATTACTGATTTTATCAGATAAAAACATCACGGCCGATCGCTTACCAATTCCGGCACCAATGGCGGTTGGTGCTGTACAACAGCGCTTAGTTGAAAAGAATTTACGTTGTGATGCCAATATCATTGTTGAAACCGCAAGTTGTCGTGACCCACATCAATTTGCAGTGCTGCTTGGTTTTGGAGCAACGGCAATTTACCCTTACTTAGCGTATGAAACCTTAGGTCAAATGGTCGATAATGGCACGATAAATAAATCTTATCGTGAAGCAATTCTTAATTACCGTAATGGAATTAACAAAGGCCTATATAAAATCATGTCTAAAATGGGGATATCAACCGTTGCCTCTTACCGCTGCTCAAAATTGTTTGAAGCGGTTGGATTACATAAGGATGTGGTTGAACTTTGTTTCCAAGGTGTCACTAGTCGTATTAGTGGCGCTAATTTTGATGATTTTACGCAAGACCAATTTAACTTATCGAAAAGTGCATGGTTAAAAAGAAAACCATTAGAACAAGGTGGACTACTTAAATTTGTCCATGGTGGCGAATATCATGCCTATAACCCTGATGTGGTACAGTCACTACAAAAAGCGGTCAATAATGGCAATTATGACGATTACAAACGTTATGCTGATATCGTCAATAATCGCCCTATTGCCACATTACGTGATTTATTAAGGCTCAATCCACCTAAAGATGCAGCTATTCCACTGGAACAAGTCGAACCTGAAGAATCGCTATACAAACGATTTGACTCAGCCGCTATGTCAATTGGTGCGCTGAGCCCTGAAGCGCACGAATCGCTTGCCGAAGCCATGAATACACTCGGTGGTTTCTCCAATTCAGGTGAAGGCGGTGAAGATCCAGCACGCTACAACACCATAAAAGTTTCACGCATAAAACAAGTTGCATCAGGCCGTTTTGGCGTAACGCCAAGTTACTTAATGAGTGCTGATGTTATTCAAATTAAAGTCGCACAAGGAGCAAAACCAGGTGAAGGTGGTCAGCTACCTGGTGATAAAGTCACACCGTATATAGCAAAATTACGTTTTTCGGTACCCGGTGTCACATTGATTTCGCCGCCGCCTCATCACGACATCTATTCAATTGAGGACTTGGCACAACTTATTTTTGACCTTAAACAGATTAACCCTAACGCAATGATTTCGGTCAAATTAGTATCTGAACCCGGGGTTGGAACCATTGCAACCGGTGTTGCTAAAGCTTATGCTGATCTCATCACCATTTCTGGTTATGACGGGGGAACCGGTGCTAGCCCATTAACGTCAGTCAAATATGCCGGTTCACCTTGGGAACTTGGTCTGGTTGAAACACAACAATCCTTAGTCGCCAATGGGTTACGCCACAAAATCCGTCTACAAGTTGACGGTGGATTAAAAACCGGTACCGATATTGTCAAAGCAGCCATTTTAGGGGCAGAAAGCTTCGGATTTGGAACCGGTCCAATGGTCGCTTTGGGTTGTAAATATCTCCGTATTTGTCACCTTAATAACTGTGCAACAGGTGTTGCAACACAAGATGAAAAATTACGTAGCGAGCACTATCATGGCCTGCCTGAAAAAGCCATGAACTACTTCCGCTTTATTGCACGTAATACACGAGAAGTGATGGCAGAACTAGGCGTAAGTCGAATTGTCGATTTAATCGGACGAACTGATTTATTATTAGAACTTGACGGCATCACGGCAAAACAACAAAAACTGGATCTATCTGGACTGCTAAAAACCGCTACCCCGCTTGAAGGTAAACCGGTTTACTGCATAGAAGATAACAAACCATTTGATAAAGGGGTACTCAATAAAGAGATCCTCACACAAGCACAACAATTTGTTGATAACCGTCAAAGCAAAAGCTTCTATTTTGACATTCAAAACACTGATCGCTCGGTTGGCACAAGCCTATCAGGCTATATTGCCAAAAAATATGGCGATCAAGGCTTAGTCACCGATCCGATCTCGCTAAACTTCAACGGCACGGCGGGGCAAAGTTTTGGTGTATGGAATGCTGGTGGTGTAGATCTAACCCTAACTGGCGATGCCAACGACTATGTTGGTAAAGGCATGGCTGGTGGACGTATTGTCATTCGCCCACCGCAAGGCTCGGCATTTTTAAGCCATGAAGCGACCATCGCGGGCAACACCTGCTTATACGGCGCAACAGGTGGCAAATTATTTGCCGCAGGCCGAGCAGGTGAACGATTTGCCGTACGTAATTCCGGTGCCATCAGCGTTGTTGAAGGCATTGGTGATAATGGATGTGAATATATGACAGGCGGTATTGTTTGTATACTTGGAAAAACGGGGGTTAACTTCGGTGCTGGTATGACTGGTGGGTTTGCTTATATCTTAGATGAAGATGGCGAACTACACAAACGCATCAATAAAGAACTGGTCGAAATGCTAAACGTCGCAAATTACGCCATTCATGAAGAACACCTTCGCGGTTTAATTATGGAACATGCTCAACTAACCCACTCATCACGAGCCGAAAATATTTTGGCTAATTGGGACAATTTTGCTAAGCAATTTGCCCTAGTCAAACCAAAATCCAGTGATGTCAAAGCATTACTTGGACATCGCAGTCGCTCATCGACAGAACTGCACGTTCAAGCACAGTAAGGAGAACACGAAAATGAGTCAAAATGTTTATCAGTTTATCGATTTACAACGTGTTGATCCGCCTAAAAAATCGTTAAACATCCGCAAAATTGAATTTGTTGAAATTTATGAGGGCTTTTCTGCTTCGCAATCACAAGCACAAGCCGATCGTTGTCTGGCTTGTGGTAATCCTTATTGTGAATGGCGCTGCCCTGTACATAACTATATTCCCAATTGGTTAAAACTGGTTAACGAAGGTAAAATTATAGAAGCGGTAGAACTCTCGCACCAAACCAACAGCCTGCCCGAAGTTTGTGGTCGAGTCTGTCCACAAGATCGTCTTTGTGAAGGCTCTTGCACTTTAAATGCCGAATTTGGTGCGGTTACCATTGGAAATATTGAACGTTATATTACTGATGAAGCCTTTAAAATGGGGTGGAAACCCAACCTATCGAATGTCGAACAAACAGGGTTAAAAGTCGCTATTATTGGTGCAGGCCCAGCAGGCCTTGCATGTGCTGATGTCTTAGTGCGCAATGGTGTAACACCTGTGGTGTTTGATCGCCACCCTGAAATTGGCGGATTACTGACATTTGGTATCCCCGCTTTCAAATTGGACAAAGAAGTACTCATTAACCGACGTCGCATTTTTACCGAAATGGGTATTGAATTCAGGCTAAATACTGAAGTAGGCAAAACCGTTCAATTAGCTGACATAATCAATGAATTTGATGCCGTATTTGTTGGTGCAGGTACTTATCAATCAATGCGAGCAGGGCTTGAGAACGAAGATGCTAATGGTGTTTACGATGCACTGCCATTTTTAATTGCCAATACCAAGCACCTCATGCAACATCAACAAACCCAAGATACACCTTACATTGACATGAAAAATAAACGTGTGGTTGTGCTTGGTGGTGGTGATACTGCAATGGACTGTGTACGAACCTCGATTCGTCAAGGCGCTACCGAAGTCACTTGTGCTTATCGCCGGGACGAAGCCAATATGCCAGGCTCAAAGCGAGAAGTAAAAAATGCCAAAGAAGAAGGCGCACAGTTTCAATTTAATGTACAGCCACTAAGCATTGAAATTAACAGCACTGGGCAAGTGACAGGCGTAAAAATGGCCTGTACAGAGCTTGGAAAACCCGATGCAAAAGGTCGACGTTCACCAGTCATGATTGAAGGTTCAGAATTTGTCCTACCTGCCGATGCTGTCGTGATGGCATTTGGGTTTAAACCACATGCTATGCCTTGGTTGGAAGAACAAGGTGTTGATTTTGATGCGCAAGGTCGAATCATTGCTCCAGAAGCTAATGGCTACCAAACTAGTAATGCTAAAATCTTTGCCGGTGGCGATGCTGTTCGGGGATCAGATTTAGTGGTAACGGCGATTAGTGAAGGGCGCAAAGCGGCAGAAGGAATCTTAGATTACTTAGAAGTTTAACTATTATTTTAAATTAAAAAATAAACCCGCTTTAAATCAGCGGGTTTATTTATTGTATTATTATATAGGTATTCCATAATAGTTGTTATTTTTATTAAAAACACTTCATCTATGTAATTGATATTATTTATTTTATTTTGTAACTTTAAAAAATAAAGCATTTATATGATAGTTTCTGTTTTTTAGTTTAGATGTTTTAGAGTTTTTTGGGGCTAGTGTGATTTTGAAATTTTTGTCAAAAAGTTTCAGGTAACTAGATGTTTGAGTATAAAAATTAGTTTTATTTTATTTCGAGAAATGATATTTTCGGTTTTTGGGGAATCCATCGAATGTACTGCGGTAAATGGATTTCAGGTTTTATTTGGTTATTTACTTTAGGTTTGTTCGGTATTGGATGGATTCTAGACATTTTTCTAACTAGCGGTATGGTTGATTATGCTAATTGCATCTATAAAAGTAAATATAATCAGCAGTCACCAAATAATATCTCAATTCAAATTAACAATGCTCATCACGCTCAACCGTTAACTCATGCTATAGACGAAAAGAGTGCATAATGCGCAGAAAATACCTCTGTGTTTTCATTTTATTATAAAAATAATCCACTAAAGCTCATAAAGCGTTATCAAAAATTGCTTTGTGGGAATCTGTGACGGTTATTTTTTCTTTATGATATCATCGCTCTATCTCTTGTCTTTGATAAAACGTTAATTTTTTTTATCTATCCATGACAATCATAGCTCAAATTCAGTAAACAGCACTAATATTTCATGCAAATTATTTACTATCTTAATAAGCTCACTGAATAATAAGGGGCTTCATTAAGATTATGTGTGAATAACGAATCAGATCTCACCGAGACATTTTTTGCAAAATGGATAAAATTATCCAATGTAATCATAGATTCCATTCTTCCCAGCCCCTTTATCAATAGAGTATACTGAACAATTTAATCGTACCAAAATAAAGTAGTATATTTATATCTTTTTAACAACCACGAGTAAGCAAGAATGGAAACCGAAGAATCGTTGACGATTTATAGCACGGCAAGCCCCACTAAGCATATAAATAATATGGTCCCCAATTGAATATAAAACTAAAACACGCAACGTAATTTGCGATGTGGTTTTTGTACTAACGATGGTGAGATGCTTACATATATAGACAAACTAACTTGCCTATATATTTTTCTTTCCTTATCAATTAATTTTTTTGAAAATTATTAAAGTTATGATCTATATTTTTGTTAAATCAATCACTTTTTTAAAACGATAAAAAACAATTGAACCAAGTACAACACTTGATGCCGCAATAAAAATATCAATTAAAATAGCGTAACTGACGTTAAGCATCGCCAATTTGGGCACTATTCGCGGAATGACAACAAACGATAGTCCACTAAATGTATACATACAACCAACTGCAAGACCTTTACGAGTTGGGAACAGTTGTTGCATTACAACCAAAGTCAACTGTAACACGCCACCTGCAGCAGTTAATCCTACGCCAATTGCGGCAATGACACACATGACGGGTGAAATATTGAAATAAAACACAATTAATACTAAGGCAGACAAAGCAGGCAGAATAATAATACAAAATATTGGTTTTAAGAAACGTTTAACCACAAATGCTGTAACAAATACCGAAATAATGGATGCGGTACTATAATAGCTGATCAGTTGTTTTGCATCGATATAGCTCATATTAACACCTTTAATAGCGATAGTTGGCAACCATTGTAAAATAATGACAAATGTTGCTGTTGTAGTAAATCCCATGATAATCAGTAAAATACCTTCAAATTCAAATCGAGGATTACCTGTAAAATAGTTTACTGAACCTTCACAACCTTTAATTGTCGTATCTTTATGTGGGAATTGTTGAGGTAATAATAATAAACTGTTAATGATTAAATAAGCAGTAAAACCGAGAAACGCCCAACCATACCATATTTTGTTGGTATCAAAAAAAGTAACAATAAAAGGTAGAACTAGCGTTCCGATGGAAATAAAAGCTTTTATAAGGACACTCGCAGAGCTCGCAGATCCAGGAAAGCATTCAGTTAAGGCAGGCATAGAACCTGTATCTAAAAAAGAATTACCCGCTCCCACGGCAATCGCTAAACAAAAAGCTATATGAATGTTGGTACAAAAAATTATCCCTATAAAAAAAATGGCGTAACAAATCATACCTAGATAAATAAATAACTTTCTACCAAATTTATCTGATAGCACCCCACCAACGAACATTAAAAAGATTTTGCCAATTCCTATGCCTGATGCAACATAACCAAGCCCAACTATATCAGTATTTAGTTGCTTTGAAAGCGCTTGAGAAAATTGCATAATCACAATTAGCGCAATACTTTGAATAATATAGTTGGCATAAATAGATCCAACAATTCCATAAGAATTGACCTTTCGATTTTCCATTTGTCATACTCCATATGTAAAACATAACACTTTAGTTCTATTCAATATATATGTATCAATATTAAGCGGAAAAAGTAAGTTTAGATTTGTTACTTGGCTTTTATCTTTTTTTATTCCTAAAAAATAGTAAAAATCTGACAGAAAATTAAAATTATATAGAATTTTTATTAAATTTTATTGTTGTCTATACCAATAAAAATACCACTTTTTAAGTGGTATCTGATAAAAAACTTAAATTCAGCCTTCAAGCATTTCAAGCATTTTAGCTAGGATCAAGCTTTCATCTTGATCAACATTCACCACATAGTGAGCAGCATCATGATATAAAGGTAGTCTTTCAGCTAATACCTTATCTATTTCATCAGCAATAGATAAGCCCGTTAACGAGGGTCTTTGAGCAACATTCGGATCTTTCATTAAACGAGCAGCTAGCGTTGCCGCTGACGCAGATAAAAAGATAACCGTGCCATTTTGTTTCATAAAATCGCGGTTATGCTCAGCTAATACCATGCCTCCACCAGTGGCAATGACACGATTGGGTTTAGTTGTATCAACAAGCACTTGGCTTTCTCTTGCTCTAAATCCTTCCCAACCTTCTTGTTCAACAATTTCAGCCACTGTTTTTTGAGTAGTTTCAAACAAATGGCTATCGGTATCAATAAAAGAAAACGATAGCTTATTTGCTAACATTTTTCCCATTGTTGTTTTACCTGCTGCCCTTGCACCAACTAAAAAAATTGTTTTATTCATATCGGGTTCTATTTTTTTCAGATTTACAGAATATATTAACCATGCTAGTGATTCACTCTTATTTTTGCAATATATTTTTTACATATTATAGAAATAATAAAAAATTTTTATCTTTTAAATAATTAAATTAAATTCCGATAAGATTTTTTGTAAATAATTATTTACTAAGGTTATAAAAAAGCCTTTTAGGCTCCAAAAGTCATCTTGATAAAGTCAATTAACATAGTTTTTCTAAACCACGAAAATAAAGCTCTGTGGCGATTGATTGATGTAACCGCCATTGCACCACGTCTAGATCAGAATTCACTTTTTTAAATTCTTCATACGTCATAAAGTAGCGTATTGTATTACTGCCAACACGATCATTGATACTATTGATAATAATATTAATTTTATCATTGCGAAGCTTTTTCAGCTTTTGCATTGTTATTTCAACAAACTCAGGCACGGGTATAGTACCGCTCTCCCAATCATGCCATGTTTTAGCATCCGTTTTACCAATATATTGGCTAGCTTCTGATACTTTTAGCATCAGAAAACGACGATAAGCTTGCAATTCTAAGTTTGTCATAAATACTCCTTTTAATAATATGACTTATTTTAAAAGTAACTATCTAATTTTATTTAACATACATCTCATTCACTTTAATGAAATGTATGTTCTATTTTCAATTTTTATTTTTCAGCTAAAGTAGCTATTACAGCTTGTTTTGCCCTATCGGAAAGATCTTTTCCTGTCCAAATTTTAAATTGTGCATTTGCTTGCCCTATAAACATTTCACGCCCTGAAATAGATTCCCAGCCAGCTTTTTCAGCCTCTTGTCTAAATCGTGTATTATATGGTGTATAAACAATATCATAAGCTAATCCTTTCCCTTTAAACCAAGCTTGTTCATAAGGTGTCTGATCTTCAAACTTGCCTTGCATACCCAAGGGGGTAGAGTTAATAATAATTTGCGCTTCAACTTGACTACGTTCTTCCCAAGCAACTATTTTAAGATTAAATTCTTTAGCTAATGCTTTGGGTAAGTCACTCGCTATGTCGGTCACGGTAATATCGGTATAACCAAGATCCTGTAATCCGACAACCGCAGCGCGTGCCGCACCGCCAGCTCCTAGTAATAAAACTTTTTTATATTCAGCTGGTAATTTCTTCTGTTCAAGAGGTTGCATAAAACCAACAATATCGGTGTTGTCACCACAAAGCTTATCACCCTCCCAATAAACTAAATTAGCAGCACCGGCTTTTTTTACATGCTCAGTCACTTTATCTAAATAGGGAATAATCGTTTGCTTATGCGGAATTGTGACACACAATCCTCGAATGTTTAATAATCTTACAGATTTGAATAAGGTTGAAATATCTTCTGGTGGCGTAGCAAAAGGAACTAAAACTGAGGGAATACCGTAATCCTGAAATGATGTAGTATGAATAAGGGGGCTCATACTATGTCCTAAAGGATAACCGATAATACCGTATATACTATATGGCGTGAACGGGTTCATACAATCTCCTTGAAAGTTAGAAAATTAGACCTAATAGATAAAATCTATAATCAATAGTATTAAAACATATTTATTATAAAATTAAACAGTTTTTGTATTTAACTAAGATAACCCTAACTATAGAATAATAGTTTTATAGCAATAATGGTTATCTATTCGTTAATATTCATTTAGGTAATTCGCCTATTTTTACACCAAAATAAGATAATGCTTGAGAAATTGCGTATAACAGCGTATACTTCGCTACCTCATTATTATGGGTGTAGTGTGAGAGGTTAGACTGCTTCTCAGATAGAACTGCAGCAAACTAAAAGCCTGACGAGGTTAATTCCATTAACATATTACGCCCAAGGCTTAAGCATTGAAATTTCGGAGAATTATTGACATGTCACGAGTATGCCAAGTAACAGGAAAAGGTCCTTTAGTAGGAAATAATCGTTCTCATGCGATGAATGCTACTAAACGTCGTTTTCTACCAAATCTTCAAACTCACCGTTTCTGGATTGAGAGTGAAAAACGTTTTGTAAAATTGCGTGTATCTGCTAAAGGTATGCGTACTATCGATAAAAAGGGTATTGATGCGGTTTTAGCTGAACTTCGTGCCCGTGGTGAAAAGTACTAATAAGGAAACAATATCATGGCAAAAGGTGTGCGCGAAAAAATTAGATTAGTTTCTTCTGCTGGTACAGGTCATTTTTATACCACTAGCAAAAATAAGAGAACTATGCCTGAAAAAATGGAGATCAAAAAATACGATCCTGTTGTTCGTCAGCATGTTATTTATAAAGAAGCTAAAATTAAATAGTTTTAGACAAATTAATAAAAAACCCAGCTTATGCTGGGTTTTTTATACCTTTTTAACACACAACATACCCGCATATTTTGTTAATTGATATCGCTCTAGTGAGTGCACTAAGCAATAAAAAAGCTCCAGTTTTTAACCTGAAGCTTGCTAAAAGACAGCAGTAGTTTTATTTCAAATATTGCTGTTCATAAGCTCTTGCTTTTTTATCGTCAAAAGCATGTTCCCAACGTGCAATAACAATCGCTGCTAATGCATTACCTACCACATTAACGACCGTTCTGCCCATATCTAAAATACGTTCAACTCCCATAATATAACCAATCCCTTCAAGAGGAATACCTACACTACCAAGCGTTGCAGATAAAACAAGAATTGAAGCGCCTGGTACACCAGCAATCCCTTTTGATGCTATCATCAAAGTGATGACAATAATAATCTGATCTAAAATAGTTAAATCTATCTGGAATAACTGTGCTAAAAAGATTACCGTAATACTTTGATAAAGTGTTGAACCATCAAGATTAAATGAATAACCTGTCGGAATAACAAAGCTCGTTATCGATTTTGGAGCACCATAAGCTTCCATCTTTTCAATGATTTTAGGTAATGCTGTTTCTGAACTTGCGGTCGAAAATGCAATAACCAATTCTTCTTTTAATATTTTCAATAATGTAAAAATATTAAATTGGCAAAGTTTACAAACAAGTCCTAAGACCACTAATGTAAAAACAATCATTGCTGAATAGACGGTTAAAATTAATTTAAGTAAAGGAAGTAGAGATGCAAATCCATATTTGGCCACCGTTACAGTAATTAGTGCAAATACCCCCACAGGCGCATAACGCATGATCATATTAGTGACTTTAAACATAGTGTCAGACACTACTTTTAAGAAGAATACAAATGGTTCGCGTTGTTTATCTGGTAAAGACATTAAGCCTAAACCAAAAAAGACACAGAAGAAAATGACAGGTAAAACAGCACCATCAGTCATAGCTTTAAAGATATTGGCAGGAATCATATCAAGAATCATGACAATTAAACCATGAGGCTTGCCACTTAATTCTTCAGCGGCTTGGGTATACTTACTAATATCTGCCGTTGCTAGTGTGGAGGAATCAATCCCTGCGCCTGGTGCAAAAATATTACCCCAAAAAAGACCTAATAAAATAGCAATCGTTGTAATAATTTCAAAATAGAGAATTGTTTTAAAACCTAATGTCCCTAATCGTTTAGAACCACCAATACCTGCAATACCTAGCGTTAATGTGCTCAGTATAATTGGCAGCACAATCATTTTAATTAATCGAATAAAGATATCGCCTGCAGGTTGAAATATATTCACTATTGAAAATTGGTAATATGAATGTAATGGATGACTTGGAACTGAAAGTTCAAATAAATAAGCGCCTACTGCAACCCCTAACATCAAAGCTATCAAAATTTGCCATGCAAGATTTGTTAAGATTTTTTTTATAGAAAATGACATCAAATACTATTCCTTTTCGAGATTATTCTAAATAAAAAAGGATTAGCTATACTTAACTAATCCTTTTAAATAATTAAAAATTATTCTTCAGATTCATGTTCTGAATCACTCCGTTCTTCACTTAGTGACAATAATTCAGATTCACCATCTTCATCTTCTGTTTCGGCAATTCGCTGTAATCCCACAACTTTTTCGCTTTCGGCAGTTCGAATAAGCATAACACCTTGAGTATTTCGACCAACAACACTCACTTCTGAAACACGAGTACGAACTAATGTACCCGCATCCGTAATTAACATAATTTGATCAGTCTCATCAACTTGTACAGCGCCAACAACTGAGCCATTTCGCTCACTAACCTTAATAGATATAACGCCTTTCGTTGCCCTTGATTTTGTCGGGTATAGCTCTTGTTGTGTACGTTTACCATAACCATTTTGAGTTGCAGTTAGAATTGCACCATTACCTCGAGGTACAATTAATGAAACCACTTTATCATCACTATCAAGTTTTATACCTCGAACACCTGCGGCAGTTCGCCCCATACAGCGAACTTTATTAGCTGGGAATCGAACAACTTTACCATTGGCAGAAAACAGCATAATATCCTCTGTATTAGAGCTCTCGGCGACTTCATTATCCTCATCTTCACCTTCATCAATAGTGGCATCATCATTCAGATCTTCATCATCAGTAGCAGCTAAATGGTCGTTGTTAGTTAAATCCACACCGATTAATTCATCATCATCACGTAGATTAATCGCAATAATACCGCCACTACGAGGTCGGCTGAATTCAATTAAAGACGTTTTCTTAACGGTACCTTGCGCTGTTGCCATAAATACGCAATGTTCATCATCAAATTCTCGAACAGGTAGAATCGCAGTAATACGCTCACCCGCCTCAAGCGGTAATAAATTGATAATTGGACGCCCACGTGATCCACGGCTGGCTTCAGGTAACTGATAGACTTTCATCCAATATAAACGACCACGACTTGAAAAGCAAAGAATCGTATCATGGGTATTTGCTACCAATAATTTTTCGACAAAGTCTTCTTCTTTAATTTTAGTTGCAGATTTACCTTTACCACCACGACGTTGAGCTTCATAATCAGAAAGCGGTTGATATTTTACATAGCCTTGATGAGAAAGTGTGACAACGACATCTTCTTGCGCAATAAGGTCTTCAATATTAATATCTGCACTACTTGCAGTAATTTCAGTTTTTCTCACATCTTGGAACTGATCTCGAACAGCTTCAAGCTCTTCACGAATCACCTCCATTAATCTTTCTGAACTAGCCAAGATATGTAATAATTCACCAATTTGCACAAGTAATTCTTTATATTCATCAAGAATTTTTTCGTGCTCAAGTCCTGTCAGTCGATGTAAGCGAAGATCTAAAATGGCTTGAGCTTGAGCTTCAGATAAATAATAGTGCCCCTCACGAATGCCAAATTCTGGCGCTAAATCTTCTGGACGAGCCGCATCATTACCAGATTTTTCTAGCATAGCTGCAACATGACCTAGCTGCCAAGCTTGCGCTAATAATTTTGTTTTAGCTTCACTAGGCGTTGATGCAGAACGAATTAATTCTATAACTGGATCGATATTAGCAAGCGCTATCGCCAAACCTTCTAATACATGAGCACGTTCACGTGCTTTACGTAATTCATATATGGTTCGGCGAGTGACTACTTCACGGCGATGAAGTACAAAGGCTTCAATCATTTCACGTAAGTTTAATAGTTTCGGTTGGCCTTTATGTAACGCCACCATATTGATGCCAAATGAAACTTGTAATTGCGTCAATGAGAAAAGGTTATTTAATACAACTTCACCGACAGCATCTCGTTTGATTTCGATAACAATACGCATACCATCTTTATCTGACTCATCGCGTAATGCCGAAATCCCTTCTACTTTCTTATCTTTGACTAATTCTGCAATCTTCTCGATTAATTTTTTCTTATTAACTTGATATGGAATTTCGTTAACAATGATAGTTTCTCGTCCGGAATGGTCATCAACTTCTATTGTGGCTTTAGAACGAATATAAATAATACCACGACCAGTACGATAAGCATTTTCAATACCTTTACGCCCATTAATGAGTGCTGCGGTCGGGAAGTCTGGACCATGGATATGTTCCATTAAACCATCAATTGAAATATTTTCATCTTCAATAAAAGCAAGACAGCCATTAATCACTTCAGCAAGATTATGAGGTGGGATATTCGTTGCCATACCAACCGCAATCCCTGAAGAGCCATTAATTAATAAATTTGGAATACGAGTCGGTAATACATCGGGGATCATTTCTGATCCATCATAGTTAGGTGAAAAATCAACTGTTTCCTTATCAAGATCAGTCAATAACGCTCCAGCAAATTTTTGCATCCGAATTTCGGTATAACGCATTGCTGCAGCTGAATCACCATCAACAGAACCAAAATTTCCTTGACCATCAACCAACATATAGCGCAATGAAAATGGTTGAGCCATACGCACAATTGTGTCATAAACAGCAGAATCACCATGTGGGTGGTATTTACCGATAACATCCCCAACAACACGAGCAGATTTTCGATAAGGTTTATTCCAATCATATCCCGCTTCATGCATAGCAAATAAAACACGTCTGTGAACAGGTTTTAACCCATCACGCACATCAGGTAAAGCACGCCCAACAATAACAGACATTGCATAATCAAGATAAGAGGATTTTAATTCATCTTCAATATTAACGGGAGTTATTTCTTTGGCTAATTCGGTCATAACACCATGTTCTCTTATTAATTTAAGTCTTCAAAATAGTTGATAATTATAGCATAAAATCACTATGAATGCAGAACTAAACTATTTTTATTTCAACTTATTCGCTATGAATAAACAACGTATTTTCAATTAATTGACATAAGCAATTTAAAATCATGGCATGCATTTCGTAAGCCATCACTTTTTTATAAGATGGAACCCTTATTTCAATATCATTTTGCCCAAGTAAACCAATAACTTCACCGCCATCAAAAGCGGTTAATGCAACGATTTTCATATCCTTAATTACCGCTTCTTGAACCGCGCGAATGATGGCTCGACTATTGCCTTGGCAAGTTGCTATGATTAAAACATCACTTTGCTGACCTAATGCTTGAATTTGGCGGGCATAAATTTCCTCATGATTAGCTATAGCACTTAATAAAACATTGTCTGAGACTAAAGCTATTGCTGGAATACTTGGTCTTTCGATATTAATACTGGTAATTAAACGTGAAGTAAAACTTTGTACATTAGCAGCGGATGAACCATTACCACAACTCATAATCTTGTTGCCGTTAAGTAAACTCTCAACAATAATATTTGCTGCCTTTTCAATAGAATAACCAAGCGATTCAGCCATAACAATTTGAGTTTGAATACTTTCAGTAAAATAATTTTTAATTAAATCTTGCACGCTTTTTCACCTAAAATTAAAATGCATTAATAATCCACTTTTTGCTTTTACCAGTAATAGCAAAAACATCAAATCTAAACTCTGTGTCCTCAATATTTAAATTTTGCTCTATCATCCATAGTTGAGCCGCCTGTTTGATTTTATTTTGTTTATTTAATGTCACGGTCATTTCAGCATCACCAAAATTTGCATTTTTTCGATAACGTACTTCAATAAAAACAAGACATTTATTGTCTAACATAATTAAATCGAGTTCACCAAAGCGAAATTGGATATTATGAGCAAGAAGTATAAGCCCCTGCTTAAGTAGATATTGGCGAGCAATATTTTCATAACACTCACCAATTTGTTTTTTACTGGCTCTTTGAATCTGATTTAGCATCGCCATAAATATATTGCTGCCAAGAGAGTGAGCGAGTTACTTCACATTGATCGCTTGTGGATAGTTTACCTGTCATACCATCTAAAAAATTAAGTTGATAGGAATTAAGCTGATTAAAACGATTTGCAAGTCTCCATGCATCAACGCCCATTGCATATAGACGCATTAATGAATAATCTTTCTGAACATTGCTTGGTATATTTGTATTATCCTTTTGATTCATAACCATAGGAATTTCTGCATATTCAGTTTTATTCATATCATAATTAAAATCATTAGAGGCGTTAGCTACATGACTTTTTGAACTTGAATAAAGCATGACAGCAGATGAATTACCAATTGTCTTATTCGCTCCCATATCAAGCATGGGTTTTATCAATGTCAATTCATCATATGAAGAATAAACATAAATAGCATCAAAGCCAGCGGATGACATTCCCTCTGTTGGTGTCTCATCAATCGAGATAGGACTACCTGCAAGGTTAATACCTATATTATGATTCATGTTGGCACTTAGTGTTGTAGTATTGCCAAAATATTGCACGTAAGCCTGTGAAGCATTTGCCGACAATTGTGACCACTGTGTAGCAAAACTTTGTGCAACACGTCGCCCCAAATCACTTTGGGGTACTAATAATAATGGTTTAACTTTATTTTGAGAATAAATATGGTCTGCTGCATCTTTTGCTTCATCTTCAGGCGATAACGCAAAAAAACACATTTTATTAGCTGAAGTGGTCGTATTATCAACTTTGTTCAAGGCTAACACAGGAATAGCGGGTGCTAGTTCTTTTATTCTAGTAACTTCATTTTTTAATAAAGGTCCTACAATTAATTCCACATTCTGTTCCTGTGCTCGCTGGATTAAAGTATCCATAGGTGCACTAGTTGTATCAAGTACAATCACATTTTGTTGCGGTTCTTGTGGAAAAAACTTTGAGGCACTGATGTAGCCTTGACGAATAGTTTCACCAAATATATGTGAAGAACCATTTAATGGTAACAATAAAGCAACCTTTTTTGCATTAGCATCAGCAGAAAGTGTTTGTTCACCGGTCAATATCGAAATAATCTCTTTAGCTGGGTGATCTGGATATTGTGTAGCCCAGTTGTTGACAGCTTTTTTTAATAACTGTTTTTGATTTTCAGATTTTGCTGCAATTGTGTCTGGAGTATCATCATCTTGCGAAACAATTGCTTTGCTATTATTTTGATAAGTATAAGCTAAGTCAACCCAGCCTTGTAATATTGCTTCATTTTCACCAACTAAAACTTTACTGATTTTATCAGATTTTAACTTACGGAAAAAATTCCATGTATTATTTAATAATTGCCTTTTTTCGGCTTCTGTCACATATTTTTCTAATTGAAGATAATCATGAGCTTGAGCATTAATATCTTTACTATTTATATCCAAACCTAATTTAATCGTATAATAACGATATAGCTGTGAGTTATTCAAATCTGAAATAGCAAATTTATTAAGGTCAAATGATTGTCTTTTTTTTACCGCAATTTCACCTTCTGACAATAATTTTTCTTTTTGCTGTTCACTATTGAGATTAAGAGGTAAACTTGATAATAACGCATTTGCTTGCGAAAATTTATTTTCTTTTATTAAAGCGCGAACAGCTAATAATTGCCAATTAACTTTAATTGAACCAGAACTATTATCTGCTTGTAATAGATAATAATTAGAATTTTGTTTATTATCAAAGTTAAGTGATTCCTTTGACGTTTCAAAAGTACATCCTACCAAAAATGCAAATATCGGCATTATTAACATAGCATAAAAGGAGTGTTTTAAATTCATAGCCATTCTCTTGTAAGTTATTATCCCCAAATTCGTTGCACATGAACGGTCACTTCTTCTCGATCATGATAAAGCTGTTTAGCCTGAATTTGTACATTAATTTTTTTATTATTTAATTCGTCGTTTAGTAATTGTAAACTTTGTTTTACTTCTTCATAACGTTTTTTCATTGGTAATTTCAGATTAAAAATAGTCTCTCTACACCAACCATTAATTAGCCACTTGGCTATTAAATCTGTTACTTTAGCCGGTTTTTCAACCATATCACAAACCAACCAGTAAATATTATTCTTTTTAGGTGCAAATTTGAAGCCATCTTCACGATAATGTTTAACTTGTCCTGTTTCCATCAGTTTCTCATTCATCGGTCCATTATCAATGGCATAAACCATCATGCTTCTTTTTACTAGCTGATAAGTCCAACCTCCAGGACAAGCGCCCAAGTCAACCGCATTCAAACCACCTTTTAATCGTTCATCCCATTCTTCATAAGGAATAAAAATATGAAAGGCTTCTTCTAATTTTAACGTAGAACGGCTTGGTGCATCGGTTGGAAATTTTAGCCTTGGAATCCCCATATAAAAAGGTGAATTATTTTGACTCAGCGAATAACCGACATAACAACTATTACTATTGATAAAAAATAAGTGAATAACGGGTTTTGATGGATTTGCAACTTTTAATAAAATACGTTTAGTTCGTAATGCCTGACGAAGAGGAACTGTAAATTTACGACAAAAACTGGAAAGTGCCTTGCCATCATTAGTATCAGCGACCTCTACACGCAGATCCCCAGCTTTATCTATAGTGCCAGATAATGCATCAATAATGGGAGAGATACGATCATTATTCGGCAAATCTGTTAATAAATCACCCGATACAAACATTTGTCTGGCAAAAATTAATGTACGAAAAGCCAAATCTTTTATTAATAATTGTGCATCTCCATCTTGATAGCATTCAAAAACAACATGACCACTATTTTCTTTAACTTTAGCAAAACCATATATTTCTCTTTGCACGGCTCTATCTGTGATTTCAGCAGCACATTCTTTTTCAAACCCACAACGACAATATAAAACGATCTTATTTAATTTTTGCATAATTGTATATTAAATTTATTAAACCACCATAATAAGAAACAATCACATCAATCAGATTGAACATTATCGGTATATAAAGGTGCTTCCCCTTTTGGCCGAGTTTTAAATCGTCGATGTAACCACATATATTGTTCAGGTGCTTTTAAAATTTCTTGTTCAATAGCTTTGTTCATAAAAGTAGCAGCATGTACATCATCATCTATTGGATAGCCTTTAAGCTCGGAAGTCACATAAACTGTGTAATGTCCATTTTTTTCACGCTTAGGTGTAAATGGGATAATAGCAGGCTGACCTAATTTAACTAATATGCGTGTACCAACGGTTGTTGCGGCTTTTTCTACTGAAAATAGAGGTGCAAATACACTATTTTTAGGGCCATAATCATGATCCGGTGCATACCAAAGCAATTCACCATTTTTTAGTGCTCGGATCATACCCTTTGTATTATGACGGTCTAACATATATTTGTTTGACTTAAGTCGACCTTTAAGCTGAACATAATCCATTACGGGATTATCATTTGGTCGATAAACACCCACACCTGGATGGCTCATTCCTAAAATACGTGCACCTAACTCTAATGTTAAAAAATGAATACCTATGAGCAGAACGCCTTGACCTGATTGTTGTACCTTTTTAATATGGCAGTCGCCAACAATAGAAACGCGCTTGGCAAGCCGTTTATCTGACCAAAACCAAGCCATACCTGTCTCAAAAATGGCCAAACCGGTCGAGATAAAATTTTCACGTAACATCTGGTCACGTTCTTGTTGTGTTTTTTCAGGAAAACAAAGTTTAAGGTTTTGGCTCGCCGTTTCTTTGCGTTTGCCAATTAATTTCATTGAAAGTAAACCCAATCCTTTCCCCAATTGATAAATAATTGGGTATGGCAACAGTAGAATTAAATACAAAATACCGATACCAAACCATGTTAACCAATAACGAGGGTGCAGTAAGCATTTAGTAAAGATAGGACGAATTTCTTGATTTTGACTCATATTAAGATCAAGTTATTGTTAATAATAAAGTTGATTATTATATACTATATCCTGATTTTAGGGGCAGAAAAATCAACAGGGTTAACTAACAACTTTATATCATCATTCAGTAACAAAAGTTAGAATCGATTTATATTTAAAATAGCAGATCATAGTGAATAATGAGAATTACTCATTATGATCGGTTCTTAGAACTTCCTTGTTTTATACTAAAACACATATTTTCCTGAAAGTTTTTCACAAAAGATCAAACCGCAACAGGGGCTTTGATTGCAGGATGCGGATCATAACCAACAATTTCAAAATCTTCAAATACATAATCAAAAATTGTTGAAGGTTTACGTTTAATTACTAACTTGGGTAATGCTCTTGGTTCACGGCTTAATTGTAAATGGGTTTGTTCCATATGATTGGAATAAATATGTGTATCTCCACCAGTCCACACGAATTCACCTACTTGTAATTCACATTGCTGTGCAATCATGTGAAGTAACAACGAATAACTGGCAATATTAAATGGTAGTCCTAAAAATACATCACAAGAACGTTGATAAAGTTGGCAAGAAAGTTTGCCATTTGCAACATAAAATTGGAAAAGAGCATGGCATGGTGCTAATGCCATTTGATCTAATTCTCCAACATTCCAAGCAGAAACAATCATACGTCTAGAATTAGGATCATTTTTAATTTGCTCAATTAATTGCGAAATCTGATCTATTTGACGACCATCAGAAGCCTCCCATGCTCGCCACTGTTTTCCATAAACAGGACCAAGCTCACCATCTTCATCAGCCCACTCATCCCAAATAGTAACCTTATTATCTTGTAAATACTTAATATTCGTATCACCCTTCAAAAACCAAAGCAATTCATGAATAATTGAACGTAAATGACATTTTTTAGTTGTAACAAGAGGAAAACCATCTTGCAAATTAAAGCGCATTTGATGCCCAAAAACAGATAGTGTACCAGTACCCGTTCGATCTGACTTAGGAGTGCCTTCAGCTAAAATTTTTTGCATTAATGCTAAATATTGTTTCATCTTGTTTTTGCCTTCTTATGCAATCTATATGTATATAACAGTATCAAAATTCCCCCAATAATCATTGGTAGACATAAAATTTGTCCCATACTGATAATATTTAAAAATAAACCGAGTTGTTCATCTGGTTGTCGAAAGAATTCTATAACAAATCTAAATAAACCATAACAAAGTAAAAATACTCCAGAAACTGCCCCCATCGGCCTTGGCTTTCGGATAAAAATATTTAAGATAATAAATAGTACAATACCTTCAAACATCATTTCATAAAGTTGTGATGGATGCCTTGGTAAAATGCCATTTAATTGAGCGTAAAGTGAAAACCATTCAGGATGAGCCTGAACAAACATAAAATCGGCATGTGATGAAGTTGGAAATAACATGCCAATAGACGAATTAGTAACTCTTCCCCAAAGTTCTCCATTAATAAAATTACCAAAACGCCCAAACATCAAGCCAATCGGTACAAGAGGAGCAACAAAATCACCTACTTGTAGAAAGGTTTTGTTTGTCTTTTTAGCAAAAATAGCAATAACACAAATAGCACCAATTAAACCACCATGGAAAGACATGCCACCTTCCCAGACTTTAAATAAAATTACAGGATCTTTAATAAAAGTACTAAGGTTATAGAAGAAAACGTAACCTAACCGTCCTCCAATAAAAAGACCTAGAAATCCCCAGAATAATAAATTTTCAACCTGCTGTGAGGTCCATTGACTATTTGGCTTATTTGCTCGACGCTTAGCCAAATAAAGAGCGCCCAGCACACCAAACAAATACATTGCGCCATACCAATGAAGCGATATAGGACCAATGGAGAAAGCTATTGGATCGAAGTTAGGAAATTGTAAATATTGATTCATTTTTTAATACGCTTTTTATTTTTTCGTTTATGAGCAAAGAAATTAAATCGTTTCTTTTTAGGAAGATTCGTTATTGGCGCCACTATTTCGGACTGTATAGCAAACACAGGTAAAGAAAATTCTTTCATTGCCTTTCTATAGACATCCCGCTTAAATGCAATAACCTGGCGAATAGGATACCAATAACTGACCCATTTCCAATCATCAAATTCAGGAGTTGAAGACATATTGAGATTAATTGCCGATGCATCAGATATTAATTCTAATAAGAACCACTTTTGCTTTTGTCCGATACAAACTGGTTGATTTTCCCAACGGATCATCCTTTTTGGTAACTTATATCGCAACCAACCATTAGTAACGGATAAAATTTTCACATCTTTTGATAATAAACCAACTTCTTCGTTTAATTCACGAAACATTGCCTGCTCAGGCGTTTCGCTTTGTTTTATTCCGCCCTGAGGAAATTGCCAAGAATTTTGCCCATAACGACGAGCCCAAAGTACTTGACCATACCTGTTACAAATAACTATTCCTACATTTGGACGGTAGCCATCATTATCGATCACTGACTACCTCAAAAAATTTATTCCTATATAACTGAATTGTTTCATACATACAGTAATAAATAAATAAAAAAATAATACAAATAGGATAAATATGCCCTTTAATTGATTAATTTTTATTCTTTTTAATGTTTATTATCATATCAATTAATATAAATGTTACTACTAACCAAAGATTTTCTAAAAATTCTATCTATAAACTATAAATGATCCTTAATACAGAATTCAATTATTTCTTTATAAATAAAATAATTAAAAGCAAAAAAGCCCAGCATCACTGCTGGGCTCTCTCTCAAATTTAAAAGTCTGGCGGCCCCCTACTCTCACATGGGTAATACCCACACTACCATCGGCACTACGGCGTTTCACTTCTGA
>NZ_JAAEDV010000018.1:0-31816 GCF_013345045.1 Gilliamella sp. ESL0250
AAGCGTATCAACAAATAGATGCCGAGTATAAAAAAATTAAGGAATAAAAATCTCCAAATTATCATTGGCGTAATTTTAGTATTTATTTGGCTTTAAATTATCAATCTTATGATATGGAGTTCTTTTTTGACGATATTCGTAATGATACTGATGAAAACGCTGCATTAATTTATGCCGGTGGGCTGCATGTACATATTAAACTGCCCAATTTTGATGCACAAAGCCGTTATACCTGTATGGTCTATCTAACAGATTCTGAAGAGCAATCGGCTAAGGTCAAAATTGAAAAAGGTAAAGACGATAAACATTTGCATGTTACGGTATCACCCAATCAATGTAATTATGATTTAGTGCGCTGGGTCAAATCGAAAGCTTATCCTATCAAATCAAATATAAATAATACCGTGGCGATAGACCAAAAAGTTGCCGAATTAAGGTTAAAAGCGAAAAAAGTGATTGGTATATTACATTACTGGCAAGGTAAAGACGCCAAATCGCCACTACGCATTGAACATATTATCAATTAAAAAAACAAAAAAGGGAGAACGTAATAATGCCATCTAAATATCAACCGCAAGTTTCCGCATGGCGCGAGGATTTGCCTAAATGGGTATATACAACAAAATTACATTTAAGTAATAATAAAAAATTACGTTATGCTAATGATGATTATTGTGAATTTTCAAGAAGTTTTACAGGAATGAGATTTTTTTTTCGTTTGGTGACTATTTTTTTTTCATTAATAGTTATTTTATTTTTAATATTTGCACTCTATTTAACTTTACCAAGTGTTTTGAGGGGAACTAAACATGAAATGTTGTTGTTAATGTGCTGTTTTATAGGTTTTTTTTTGATTTATTTTTTCTTTCAGATGTTTTTGAGTGTTATTTTTGCTCCTGAAGATTGCCCAATACGATTAAATCGTAAAACGGGTAAGGTTTATATTTATGATCACTTTATTTTATATTTTGGTTTATGGGAAATTTTTACTCGTTCCCCTTTTAGAGCCAAAGAGATCAGTGTTAAAGAGTTTAATTGGGCAGATATTCAGGGTTGTATGACCTCAGTATCAGTTCCTCTTGCTAGTGGCGGAATGGTTAGAAGCTATCGTCTAGAATGTGTGGTATGTGAGCCTAATACCACTAAAGTGATTGACCATTTTCTACTAGCAGCCTATAGCAGTTTAAGCTATGACGAATGGATGTGGATAAATAACTATATGGCCTTTTCGGATAATAATTTGGATGCGGAATTGATGCCAGAAGAAGAGTTCACATGGCCAATCAAAGTCAACTGGCCAGAAGAAATCGACAAAAAATCCAAAGCCAGCTCGCTTAAAGCGTATCAACAAATAGATGCCGAGTATAAAAAAATTAAGGAATAAAAATCTCCAAATTATCATTGGCGTAATTTTAGTATTTATTTGGCTTTAAATTATCAATCTTATGATATGGAGTTCTTTTTGGACGATATTCGTAATGATTCAGATGAAAACGCTGCATTAATTTATGCTGGTGGGTTGCATGTGCATATTAAACTGCCCAATTTTGATGCGCAAAGCCGTTATGTCTGTATGGTCTATCTAACAGATTCTGAAGAGCAATCGGCTAAGGTCAAAATTGCAAAAGGTAAAGACGATAAACATTTGCATGTTACGGTATCACCCAATCAATGTAATTATGATTTAGTGCGCTGGGTTGCTTCTAAAGATTATCCTATCGAATCAAATATAAATAATACTGTGGCGATAGACCAAAAAGTTGCCGAATTAAGGGTAAAAGCGAAAAAAGTGGTTGGCATATTACATTACTGGCAAGGTAAAGACGCCAAATCGCCACTGCGCATTGAACATATTATCAATTAAAAAAGGAGAATGTAATAATGCCATCCAAATATCAACCACAAGTTTCCGCATGGCGTGAGGATTTGCATAAATGGGTATATACAACAAAATTACATTTAAGTAATAATAAAAAATTACGTTATGCTAATGATGATTATTGTGAATTTTCAAGACGATTAACAGGGATGAATCCTTTACTTCGTATATTTATGATTACTATTGTGTTACTTTGTAATTTATTATCTATATGGGGGTTATCATGGATCATACCAAGTACTATTATAGACACTAAGGGCAATATAATAGTTATACCATGTTGTTTATTATTAATATTTTTTATTTATTTTTTTTTCCTAATGGCTTCGAATATTTTTTTTTCTCCTGAAGATTGTCCAATACGTTTTAATCGAAAAACAGGTAAAGTTTATATTTATGACCATTTTCTTTTATATTTTGGTTCGTTAGAAACATTTACTCGCTCACCTTTAAAAGTAAAAGAAATAACGGTTAAGGAGTTTAATTGGGCAGATATTCAGGGGTGTATGACCTCTGTATCAGTTCCTCTTGCTAGTGGCGGAATGGTTAGAAGCTATCGTCTAGAATGTGTGGTATGTGAGCCTAATACCACTAAAGTGATTGACCATTTTCTACTAGCAGCCTATAGCAGTTTAAGCTATGACGAATGGATGTGGATAAATAACTATATGGCCTTTTATGATAATAATTTGGATGCGGAATTAATGCCAGAAGAAGAGTTCACATGGCCAATCAAAGTCAACTGGCCAGAAGAACTCGACAAAAAATCCAAAGCCAGCTCGCTTAAAGCGTATCAACAAATAGATGCCGAGTATAAAAAAATTAAGGAATAAATAATGCCATCCAAATATCAACCACAGGTCTCATGCTGGCGCGAAGATTTATACAAAGGGGTTTATACAACGCGCCATTATTTAAGTAATAATAAAAAATTACGTTATGCTAATGATGATTATTGTGAATTTTCTCGGCGAACAAAGGGATGGGAGTGGATTCCGCGTTGGGTTACTATTATTTGTTTAATAATGCTTATTTTATTGTCGTTTTTCGTAGTATATATTACATCTTATGTTATTATTTTTGAAACAGAAGGGAAACTTATATTTATACCTCTTTGGTTATTGTGCATTTATTTAATATATTTATTCTTACAGCTTGTTTTCTATCTATTATATGCTCCTGAAGATTGCCCAATACGTTTTAATCGAAAAACAGGTAAAGTTTATATTTATGACCATTTTCTTTTATATTTTGGTTCGTTAGAAACATTTACTCGCTCACCCTTTAGAGTGAAAGAGATAACGATGAAAGAGTTTGATTGGGCAGATATTCAAGGCGTCATGACGTCAGTATCGGCACCGATTTCTGGTGGTGGAATGGTCAGAACTTACCGTATAGAGTGTGTGGTATGTGAGCCTAATACCACTAATGTAATTGACCACTTTACTTTTTGTACAGATAGTAGTTTAAGCTACAATGAATGGATGTGGGTGAATAGTTTTATGGAATTTTCGGATAAAAACCTAGATACCGAACAGATGCCAGATGAATATGAGTGGTCGGTAAAAATCAATTGGTCAGAAGAACTCGACAAAAAATCCAAAGCCAGCTCGCTTGAAGAGTATCAACAAATAGATGCACAATATCAACAGGTAGGAAATCAATAATACAAATATGAAAAAATAAAGGAAATGAAAAATGAGTAAATTACGCGGAGTTATTCGGTTAGGGGATTTGACAGATCATGGTGGAAAAGTCATTACTGCTTCATCGACAATGACAGTTTTAGGCAAACCTGTTGCTCGAGTGGGGGATTTAGTCAGTTGTCCAATAAAAGGCCATGGAATTAATCCTATTATTGAGGGCGAATCAACTTTTTCCGATCAAGGTAAGCAAGTCGCTTTAGATGGTTATAAAAGCGGTTGTGGTTGTTCTTTAATCTCATCATTATCCGAGGTAGGAAAAAGCTAATGTCTGTCGATTTAACATTACTGCCAGCCCCGTTGTCTGATGCTAAAAAAATGAATTTTTGGTTCTGGGGTGTTTTGCTTATCGTGTTCATTCTGCTTGGTTGTATCATTACAGTTACACTCAGCTTTTTTTATGACATATCAGATATCCTTTTTATTTCAGGCCTGTTTGCTTTCCCTGTTGTTTCTTGGCTGTTTATATTTTTATATGGTGTTTATCTCTATGGTAATCGTCTAGCTTATATTGAACAGTGGAATTTATGCATAGAAAAGCGTAAACAAAAATTGATTCATTATGGGCAAAGAGGATTATATGTTTTAGGCTTTTCACTTATTACAGAACAGGGCGAAACAAGAAATGCCGCCTCTATCGTTAATAATGATTTTTTTATGATAAGTAAATTACACCGCAATAGTGGCATTGTTATTCCCCATACGACTTTATCTATGATTGATGATATGAAATCTGAAAGCTTTGATGAGCGTTTAAAATTTATTTTTACTCGTTTTGAAAAAGCATACAAAGCTAAATTTGCAACCGTGTTAACACAATCAAATTTGCATGTTAGGTTATTTATTGATGCTGAAGTTTCAAACGATAAAATAAAGGCATTATGGATGGAAACATTGGGAAAAAGAATTTGTCATCCTGCTAGCTTTGAAATTGAAGAGCCCAGCCAATCATCTACATTTATAGAAACATGGTTAGACAATAGTGCTCATGATGATGAGTTGCTTTTGGTGATTAATACACATCTGTTTTCTGCTCCAATTAAAGATGAAGGTGAGTTTGCTTCAATGCTAGTTCTAGCAGGGGAAAAGGTAAATAGAGCGCCATTTTTTCCTACTGTTAATTCGCCATTAATAAAAGTTCATCGTAGTGAACAAAAAACGGAATTCACGCAAACTATTGAGCATGCTTTATTGTGGGGCAGTGCCGATGATAACAATTACGGCGGGGTTTGGTATAGCGGTATTTCGTCAGATTTTAAAAATGAAATTATGCACCACTTTAATCAAATTCAATTTGAAGCAAAAAATCATTTTGATATCGATACTTCAATTGGTTATGCTGGCTATTGTTCATATTGGTTGGCATTAGTGTTAGCCATTGAAAATGTATCTATAAAAAAAGATAAACAATTGATCATGGTAGGTAAAACACAACTTACCGCTTCGGTTGTGTCATGTTTGCAAGAAAATAACACTTGTTAAGCGTTTAAGGTAATATATCGCTATGTTAAATGTGCATTTTATTTTTATATTAAAAACTGATTATTTTAAACTATTTGCATTAATTTAAAATAATCAGTTAACTTTTTGCTTTTATACTATTTGGTATATACTGGGGGTACTGTTTTATCTATATTTATTTTTTATGCTAAAGCGAAGTATTCATCTTTTTATTGCGCTGTTTGCAATCTCTATTATAGCCATGGAAACTTACATTTATTGGCATACTAAATTTCGTCCTTGGCAACCCGAATCTTCAATAGGGCGAATAATTTATTATTATAGTTTCTTTACGGTTTTATCAAATTTAATGTTAGCATTGAGTTGTTTTTGGCTAGCTATCAATCCTAATTGTCATCGATATAGTTTTAAAGTTATTCGTTTGAATGGTTTAGTAGGTGTGATTATAACAACTATTGTGTATAACATAGTGTTAAGAAGCATTCATACTCCACCTCCTAATGTATTATTGAAAATTGCTAATGAAAGTTTGCATGTGGTTATTCCTGCTTTGGGATTATTGAGCTGGTTTATTTTTGGACCATTTCGACGAATTGATTTAAAAGTCATTATGGGGGCGTTATTGTCAATGATTGGATATGGCATTTATATTTTTGTGCGTGGCTATTATACCAATTTGTATCCATATCCTTTTATTAATGTTACGCAGATTGGTTATCCAAAAGCGCTGTTTGCTGTGAGTGAGGTTTTTTTGCTATTTGTGGGATTAGCCTTTTTATGTTGGGCAATTGAATATTTAAGGAGTCGAAAATGAAACTGTATATTTATGAGCACTGTCCTTTTTGTGTAAGGGCAAGAATGATTTTCGGTTTAAAAAACATATCGGTTGAATTGCAGGTATTGCTGAGTGATGATTTTCAATCGCCAGAGCGGATGATTGGCGAAAAAATGGCACCCATTTTACAAAAAGAGGATGGTAGCTATATGCCTGAAAGTTTAGATATAGTTGATTATATTGATAATAATTATGGTGGTGAGCCGATTTTAATTGGATCTAAATCTCCAAATATTGCAGAGTTAATCAAACAGTTACAACAATATGATTATAAGTTAGAGTGTCCTCGTTATATAAAACTCGGCTTAGCTGAATTTGCAACACAAAGCGCGATTGATTATTTTGCAACCAGTAAAGTCGGCAAATTAGGGTCATTTGATGAATGTTTAGCGCAAACTGATTCGTTAGTGTCTGCCGTATCTGCGGTATTAAATAAGCTTGAATTATTGATTGTTTCGCCAAATGCGTGTAATGGTCAATTATCTTTAGATGATATCTGTTTGTTTCCTGTCTTACGGAATTTGACGTGTGTTAAAAGCTTAACGTTTCCGCCTAAAATTAAAGCTTATATACAATCCATGGCAAAACTGAGTAAAGTTAATTTGTTTTTTGATAAAGCCATTTGATGAACAGCAAGTGGATCTGGCGTTTTAATTTATTGTAAAACTCAGGTGCAAGAAAACGCCAGATTGTTTACACTTCATGATTAAAATAATCTGCTAACAAGGTAACTCCCATTTGTTTGTTAGCAGGTAGGTTTGTAAGTTTTCGATTAATAAGATGGTGATCACACGTTTTAACAATTAGATACTACAAATCCTTAATGAATCACGAAACGGTATAGAATCCTGAATATTTTTTACAAAAATATGATCTAAAAGGCGAACACTATATCTTTATTAAAGTTTCTATCTTGTATTCGTTTGAGTTCAGACAACTTTTATTTTTGGATTGATACGATGAATATCCACGTTTTAACAATGAGATACTGCAAATTCTTAATGAATCACGAAACGGTATAGAATCCTGAATATTTTTTACAAAAATATAATCTAAAAGGCGAACACCATATCTTTATTAAAGTTTCTATCTTGTATTCGTTTGAGTTCAGACAACTTTTATTTTTGAGTTGATATGATGAATATCCACGTTTTAACAAATGAGATACTACAAATTCTTAATGAATCACGAAACGGTATAGAATCCTGAATATTTTTTACAAAAAATATAATCTAAAAGGCGAACAGTTGTATAAATATTCCATAGATAAGACACAATTGATGTAGAAAATTATGCTGCCTGTTTTCGTGTTTATATGCAATGAGAATTAGGTTATGTAATACCTGATGAGACCTTTCGGCTTTTTAAATGGAATGTTCAGGGTAGATGTTTGGTGTCAACATGAAACATTTTGCCTAGATAGGTTTTGTTATTGCCTTTAGCTTGCCGTTTTAATTTATCTTCAATGGATTTTTCAACTTTGACTAAACGTTTAATACCATAACGGAGGGGTATTTTCTTTATGATATCAGCGCTGTATGCTTTTCTGTAATAAGGCGTTAGTTTTGTTTTTTTTATGTATAACTATTACAGTCGTTTCTCAAATTATTGTAAATAACACGAGCAATTCCGACAACTAAGGTGATAAACAGGATAGCATGGTAAGAGAGAACAGGAAAATAAGAACAAAACCTGTTCTCTGTTTGGTTTGCTAATTAATTGCCTAATTTAAGATCAATCACTTCAATATTATCTTTACCACCATAAATATCATACCAAGGCGTGGCATATTGTTTTAATATCTTATTAAGGTGCTCAACATTTTCACGGCCAGTTTGATCTAACCAACGTTTTAATCCCTCTTTTCCACCTTTTGCATAGGCGGCAACGCCTTCAAACCAAGTAGCTCGTCCACCGAGGATGCCACTATATTTAGCCCCATTTTCACCAGCAAAAATGAGTTCTTGGTGGAAGGTTTTTGTTGGCACGCCTGCACTTAAATAAATGAAAGGACGCGTTGCGACATCGCTGGCTTGTTTAAAGTAGTCAGCAGCTTGTTTTTGCGTGTAGACAACGACGTTGTTGTCGTTAAAGCCTTCGACATTTTTAAAAAGCACAGGAACTTCGACTTTTAAAATATCAATGTAATATTGTTCTTTAGTAAATTCTTTAATGGTATTAATGACTTTTTGAGGTTTGATTTTTGCAAATTCTGGGCTTTTATCGTCAGTTATCTCGTTATCATATACTATAGGTTCAACAAAAACGGGAATATCGGCAGCTCTTGCCTCATTACCTAAACGTTCTAAAAAAGCGTGCTTTTTATCTAAAATATCTTGAGGATCATCAGGATTATAATAAACCAATACTTTTGCGGCATCTGCGTCTTTTTTTATTAAACGTTGTAATGAATCTTCGGGCAATATATCGGGCAATCGTCCTGGCGTATTGGCATCATAGCCCGTCTTTTCGTATGACATGATTAATCCAGCATTGCTATTTTTGGCAGCCATGCCTTTAAAGCCATATTCTTCATCTAACAAAATTGCACTGACATATTTAGTTAACTCTTGAGAGACAAGTTCCTTAAATTCATACACCATATCAATATGATAACGATCTTTGCCAACGGCCGATTCCATCATCTTAACCATTGAACCTCGTTGATCGATCGCTAACGCAGCGATAACGCCGTCTTGGTTTGATAATTGCTGCATACGTGTGAATTTGCCACGAGAAATACATTTTTTAGCCATTTTATAGCTCTCCGTTTAGTAAGATGTTTCATTGTAGTTTTTTTGTTTGGCTATTTATTAATCATTTGTGCTAGTTTTAGCGGTATTTTTAAAATAAGCGAACACAATTATTGCGCAACACATAATAATTGCGTTTAAGTTATCACTTGAGTGGATATCTTCTTTTAAAAAAGCAACTGTTAGCGTATAGTAGTTAATTACATTAAACTGTTTGTAAACAATAATTTACAAGGATGCACATGCAAAATGTAGTACCCCAAACATCGACAAGAACTCTAAATGCCAAAGACTATAAAACATTGGCACTCTCCGCATTAGGTGGGGCATTAGAATTTTATGACTTTATCATTTTTGTGTTTTTTTCAATAACCATTAGTCATCTTTTTTTTCCGAATGATATGCCTGATTGGCTGAGCCAAGTGCAAACCTTTGGTATTTTTGCCGCTGGATATTTAATACGTCCATTTGGAGGAATTGTTATGGCACACTTTGGCGATCGGTTTGGTCGCAAAAGGATGTTTACGCTAAGTATATTGCTTATGGCATTACCCACACTATTTATAGGTTGTTTACCCACATATACCCATATTGGTATTTTGGCACCTTTGTTGTTACTGTTTATGCGATTATGTCAAGGTTTAGCAGTCGGGGGTGAAGTTCCTGGTGCTTGGACTTTTGTTTCAGAGCATGTACCGAAAAATAAAATTGGATTGGCATGTGGCATTTTAACTAGTGGATTAAGTCTAGGTATTTTGCTCGGTTCGTTAGTTTCAACGGCTATGAATAAATGCTTATCTGCCGAACAACTCATTGATTGGGGATGGCGTATACCATTTATTATTGGTGGTGTTTTTGGATTGATTGCAATGTATTTACGTCGTTGGTTAAAAGAAACGCCAATTTTTCAGGAAATGCAAAAACGCAAACAACAAGAATTAGCTAAAAAAATACCGGTTATTACTGTGTTGACGGAGTATTTACCTCAGACTATTTTATCCATGTTACTCACTTGGGTGCTGTCTGCGGGGATTATGGTTATTATGCTAATGACGCCAATTTTATTACAAAAGCAATTTGGCTACTCACCAGTCGATGCGTTACAGGGCAATATATTAGCGATTATTGGGCTTATTATAAGTTGTACATTTTATGGCATGATGATGGATAAATTTGCTATGGGGAAAGTGATATTAATCGGTTGTGCTATTGCAACTGTTGTTATCGCTATTTTTTACCTCTCATTAGATAACCCGCACCTTTTATTTATGACTTATGCGTTAGCGGGTTTTAGTGTCGGTATTGTAGGTTCTTTTGCTTATTTTATGGTGACCGTGTTTCCTACTCAGATTCGTTACAGTGGCGTATCGTTTTCATTTAATATGGCTTACGCCATTGCGGGCGGATTAACACCTTTGTTGATCTCTTTTTTGAGTGATTTTATGAGCAAAATGGCGCCAGCTATCTATGTTATTGGATTATTTGGTTTCGGTGCATTGATTGGGTTATTTTTATTCATTAATAATAACAGCCAAAAATATATTGCTAAAGATCTTGCATAACAAATGCTAATCGTAGAGTTGATTATTTTATAATGGTAAATGGGAAGTATAAAAATTTGGTCTTGCTTCCCATTTAGCTGACTTACCTTATATTCATATCTGCCTGCTTTATTCATTTAAACGATATATCCATCTTATTTTGTCAAAAAGTTTCAGGAAAGGTTACGTTTTAGTATAGTTTATTAAAACATCAATACGATTTAGTAAAATTGTGAAACAACTCAAATTTTTTAAGCAGGATTAGGTTAAAATAAAAACAATGATATTTTAATTTTAAAATTTGCTAGGAGAAAAAATGAAAGCAGCAGTTATTAGACAAGAGTGTGACGGTCAAGTCGAAATTAAAGATATCCCTGTTCGCCCTTTACAAGCAGGAGAAGCACTCGTTGATGTTGAATATTGTGGCCTTTGCCATACAGACATCCATGTGGCATCGGGTGATTTTGGTAAAAAACCGGGGCGAGTTATTGGTCATGAAGGCGTTGGCATTGTGACTAAAATTGCGCATGATGTAAAAAGTTTGAAAATAGGTGATCGTGTCAGTATTGCTTGGTTTCATGCTGGTTGCGGTACTTGTGAGTATTGTATTTCAGGTAATGAGACATTTTGTCGAAATGCGTTAAATTCTGGTTATAGCGTTGATGGTGGCATGGCAGAACAATGCATTGTTAAAGCGGATTATGCTGTTAAAGTGCCAGAAGGGCTCGATCCTGCACAAGCAACTAGCGTGACATGCGCAGGTGTAACGACATATAAAGGGATTAAAGTGGCGAATACAAAACCAGGTCAATGGCTTGCTGTATTTGGTATTGGTGGATTAGGTACACTTGCTATTGAGTATGGTAAAAAAGTATTTAACAATAAAGTCGTTGCAATCAGCAACAGTGATAGTCAACTGGAATTATGCAAAAAACTAGGTGCGGATTTAGTCGTTAATCCTAAGAAAGTTGAGGATGTGGGGGCTTATATAAAAGAGCACACCGCAGGTGGTGTGCATGGCGCTGTGGTGACCTCGGTTACTAAAACTGCATTCAATCAAGCTATCAATTCAGTGCGCCCTTTAGGACGTGTAGTTGCATTGGGTTTGCCTTCTGAAAATATGGATTTGAGTATTCCTAAAACAGTATTAGATGGTATTCAAGTTTTAGGTTCACTGGTTGGTACTCGTGAAGATTTAGCTGAAGCATTTCAATTTAGTGCCGAAGGTAAAGTTGTGCCCATAGTCGAAAAAAGACCTTTGGAAGATATCAATGATATGATAGAGGAAATGAAAGCAGGTAAAATTCGAGGTCGTATGGTTGTTGATATGAAAATGAAGAAAAAGAAATAATTTTTCAAAAAATAGCGAATAAAAAGTCAGCTTTGTGCTGACTTTTTGTTTATTTTAGCATTCTGATTTTTGAAACTTTTTAATTAACTAAAATGAATCTTGCTTGTATTTTATAAATAAATCCCTATCATAACTAAATTTTTCACGTTTATTTATATATTTAAGGGGATCTTTATGGCAGATCACAATTTAGAAAATAACTTGCGGAAAGATCTTGGTTTAGTTTCTGCATTATCACTGGTTGTGGGAATGGTTTTAGGAGCAGGCGCTTTTATGAAACCGCCTGCAGTATTAGAGGTAGCAGGTGATTATCATTATGCACTGTTAGCATGGATAATTGGTGGTGTTATTTCTATTTGTGGCGGGTTAACACTTTGTGAACTCGGCGTAATGTTTCCAAAAACTGGGGGAATGCTCGTTTATTTAGAAAAAATCTATGGCGCTAAAATTTCTCATCTTTATGGTTGGATGATGACAGTGATTTTTTCACCTGCTTTGATTGGTGCATTAGTGGGTTATTTTAGTTCGGTGTTTTGTTCATTATTTGATATTGAAAATACGTACAAAATGGCAGTAGGTGCTGGAGCATTAGGTTTTATTGCTTTTATTAATGCAATTGGTGTCAAAGAAGCGGGGTATCTTCAAACTATTGCGACGGCTTGTAAATTGGTTCCAATAATGTTATTGGCGATATTTGGATTATGTGAAGGAAATGGGCAAGTTGCATTATTTAGTGCTAGTGGTCAAGGGATTGAGACATATGCCCCTTTTGCTGTTGCGATTTTAGCGACATTATTTGCCTATGATGGTTGGGCTCAAGTGGCATCGGTTGCGGGTGAAATTAATAAGCCAGCTAAAGTATTGCCTAAAGCCATTATTTTGGGAATTATATTTTTAGTCATTGTTTACGCTTGTATCAATATTGCCTTATTTAAAATTTTTCCAGTTCAAGAAATGGTCTCATTAGGACATGACGCTTCTTCTGTTGCATCACAACGCCTATTTGGGCATTTAGGTGGTAATTTGGTTGCAGTTGGTATTATGGTGTCAATTTTAGGCGGAATTAATGGCTATATTATGACATTATCACGTACTATTTTTAGTATGGCTGAGCGCGGCAATATTGTTGGTGCACGTTATTTAAGCACAATAGATGAAGACAGTCGTTCACCGGTAAATGCAATTTTAGTCCTTGTCGTTTTTTCATTTTTATACTCGGTATTATTAGATGCCGATCGTTTGTCTGAAATTTCGATGTTTTCTATTTGGGTTTTTTATTTATTAACATTTGTTGGTGTTATTATAGCTAGAAAAAAATACCCTACTATACCAAGATCTTATAAAGTCATTGGCTACCCCGTTATCCCTATTATTGCTATTGCAGGATCTCTTTATGTCATCTATGGTATGCTGGTTCATCAAACAGAAAATGGTATTGCCTCAATAGTGCTAACGTTACTAGGTTTACCTATGTACTATTACTATCAAAGTAAGAACCAAAATAGAGATCTTTCAGTTGGTGAAGTGAAAAAGTATCGTTTCAAAACCCAATATACTACTGCGATATTGGCAATAGCTGTTGTTGCTGTGTTAATCATTTATGGCGGTATGGCTAGTAAATAGTATTGTGGTGGCTGATTAAATAGTTTGTTTGATGCTATTTTATCGTAGCAATAAAAGAAACCAACAGTTTTTGGTTTCTTTTAATTAAGATAACACTGTTAAAGATAAGTCGAAATTAAACTATAAATGTGTTGATCGTAAAAAGTATCATTTAAATACTCAGCTTGCTTAAGTGTGCCTTCATAGCTAAAACCACATCGCTTGGCCACTTCATTGCTTTGCCTATTTGCAACAGAGCATTTAATAACGAATCGTTTAATGATTCGCTTTGTCGCATAATATTTTGTTAGGGCATTAATGGCTTGTGTCATAATCCCTTGTCCTTGAACTCGGCTATCTAACCAATAACCAAGGTAGGCTGTTTTATTATTTTGATCGATTTGATTAAAAGAAAGCATCCCTACAGCATGATTATTCAACATAATGACATAATTTTTTGACTGATTATTTTGATGTTTTGCTAAACAAGAATCTAAGAAATCAGCGGTATCTTTTGGGTGAATTACAAACTTAGACCATGCCATAAATTGGCTAAAATAATCTCGGTTAAAATCTATAACACGATACAACTCAGCAGCGAGCTCTTTTGCTGGTGGTTGTAGAGAAATATGTTTATTAACATAAATACTCGCTTGTTTGGTATTGTTCATGTTTATTTCTTTCTTTTTTATGCCTAAATGTTTAATCTTATGGTTGGATATAGTGGTTGTAAATGAAAAATTTCTGATGGTTAATATAAAGCAAGAATGGCATTTTGCTTATGATTGGGTTATTTTCGTTGCCATAATTTTTAATTTTTCGATATTAATCGCTTGGATAAAGCCCCTAATATGATTAGAGGCTATAGTAAGTATGCTTAATTTTTTGCATCCACTTTAGGTTTAGCTACATAATTATAAATAACTAATATGGCAAAAATAGCCATAAAAATACCCATTATCATATCTTTATTAAACCATTTAGCCATATTACCAAGAATAATTCCAATACCACAAAAATCGACATCCGAGAAAGTCGTATTAGCAAAACCTAGTGATCCTAATACTGGTAATAGCATAACAGGCAAAAATGTGACTAATAAACCATTCGCAAACGCGCCTAGTATTGCCCCACAACGTCCTCCCGTTGCATTGCCAAATACACCAGCAGTAGCGCCGCAAAAGAAATGGGGAACAACACCCGGCAATATGAGGACTAAGTCTAATTGCCCTAGAACAAATAATCCGACTAAACCACCAAGGAAGCTAAATAAAAAACCAATGAGTACTGCATTAGGTGCATATGGGAATACTACAGGACAATCAAGAGCCGGTTTGGCATTAGGGACTAATTTTTCCGAAAAACCTGTAAAGGCAGGTACAATTTCAGCTAGAATTAATCGCACACCTTGAAGAATAATAAATACTCCGGCAGCAAATGTAATTGCTTCTATAATCGCATAAACTAAATAATTATCACCTTTACTGAGATTGGTTTCGACATAGCTTGCACCAGCAGATATTGCTAAAATAAGATAGATAATCATCATTGTTAATGAGATTGAAATTGAGCTATCTCGCAAAAAGCTTAAGTTTTTAGGTAAATTCATCTCTTCGGTTGAACGAGAGTTTTTACCCACAGCTTGCCCAAGCCACCCTGCTAACACATAACCTAAAGTACCAAAATGTCCAAATGCAACATCATCATTACCGGTAATCTTACGCATATGTGGTTGTGCTAACGCAGGGAAAAATGCCATAATTAATCCCAGAACTAATGAACCTGTGAACACGAGTTGCCAGCCTTGAAAACCCGCTACGGTTAAAATAATACTAATCATACAAGCCATATAAAACGTATGATGTCCTGTCAAAAAAATAAATTTTAAGCGTGTAAACCGTGCGACCACAATATTGGCGATCATACCCAATGCCATAATTAATGCTGTTGCTGCACCGAATTCATTTAATGCCATAGAAACAATGGCTTCATTATTAGGAATGATACCTTGTAATTTAAAAGCTTGTTCAAACATTATGCCTAGTGGGGTAATTGCACTAATAAGTACACTTGCACCACCACTTAATACCAAAAAACCTAAAATTGTTTTAACTGTGCCTTTTACGGTATCAGCAAATGATTTATGTTGGGCAATTAGCCCAACCATCGCAATTAAACCGACTAATATCGCAGGTACTTTTAAAATATCTACAATAAATTTTACGATTTCTTGAATCATGGCAACACCTCATAGGTTGATTAGTACTTAGCAAAATGTTCAACAAGTTTTGATTCTAAATCATTGATATCAATAATATTGTTTAGTACAACTAATTTATTGTCAGGAATACCTGAACTGGCAGCTAAATCTTTTGTCATGACAAATAAATCAGCTTGATCTGGTGTTGCTGAAGCAAGATCGGCATGTGTAACCTCTGCATCAATGTTTAATTTTTTAAGAACTTTTTTGATGTTCATTTCAACCATAAAGCTACTACCAAGACCTGAACCACAAACTGCCATAATTTTCATTTTGTTTATCCTTTTATTGAGTTTAATTAAATTTAATAATGGTTGATAACAGACAATATTTGAGCAGGGGTTTGCGCATTAAAAATTGTCTGGATATCATTTTGTGTACCAAATAGTGCTGCCAATTGAGTTAATATTTCAATATGACTAGTACTATCACTTGCTGCTAATAAAGTAATTAAATAAACAGGATCGTTTTCTTCTGAATTAAATTTGACGCCTTTTTTGACCAATAGCATTGATAGACCTAATTGGTTTACGCCCTGTTCTGGTCTTGCATGTGGCATCGCAATACCTGGAGCCAAGACATAATAAGGGCCAATTGATTCATGTAATTTGAAAATGGCTTGAATATAATCAGGTGAAATAGTGTTATTTTGTAATAACGGTTTTGCACAAAGTTGTATCGCTGTTTGCCAATCCTCGATTGAATCAACAATATTGACCGTTTGGCTAGTTAACCATTTTGCTAACATTTTTCCTCCGCTAAATTTGATCTCATTGAGAACTTATTAGGAAATTAACACACAGCGTAATAATAGAAATAAAAAAAAATAAGAAATGTGATAGCGCTATCAAAGTTGATAAAATTTTCATCCATTATGTGATGTAGTTAACATTTTCAATAAATTAATCAGAAAATGCCTACTTTTGCCGAATAATATTATTTAAAAAATTGTGATTTAAAAGACAGATCCATAACCTTTTATGAGGTTATGATACATCCACTGTTAATTGGCTATCATTGACATGCAATTGGAGTGAAAGATGCAGGATATAAAAAAACGCAGAAGTACAGGACAGGTTACTTTATTTGATGTGGCTAAATTTGCGGGTGTTGGCTCTATGACGGTATCTCGTGCTTTGCGTAGCCCAGAGCGTGTCTCTGATAAACTTCGTAAAAAGATTCAAATTGCCATTGATACGTTAGGGTATAAACCAAATGTTGCAGCTAGCTTGTTAGCATCCGCATCAGCTAATCAGGTCATCGCAATTATAACGACTAAGATCTATGATCACGCCACTCAATTGTTACTTAATGCGTTACAAGCAAGCTTGGCACAAGAAGGATATACTATATTAATCATTGAATCTTACCACTATCTTAAATGTGAATCACAATTATTAAATACACTATATAGCCATAATCTTGAAGCAATACTCCTTTTTTATGTTGAAAGTGATGATTTTATTCGACAGTTAGCTAGAAATAAAACCGTTCAAGTTATGAATATTGGCAAGCAATATGATGAATTAACCAATCTGAATGTGGGATTGGATGATAGTTTAGCAATGTATATGTTGACTGAACATGTGATCAAAAAAGGTTATCGATCTATTGGTTTGCTTTGTGCTAACCAGCAATACTACCTTTTTCAACAACGGTTACATGGCTGGCATAAAGCAATGCTAAATCATCATTTATCTACGCATAGGGTCATACATGCTGCAAAGCCTGCTAATTTTAGTACAGGAAGTGAATTACTACCGGATGTACTTTTGAATTGGCCTGAGATCGATGCCTTAATCTGTACGACAGATGAATTAGCATGTGGCGTGCTTTATGAGTGTCAACGGCGGCACATAGGCGTTCCATATCAATTAGCGGTAAGTGGGTTTGGCGATAGCGAGTTTAGTAAAGTCAGTTTTCCACCATTAACAACCGTTGCGCAGCCGTCTAAGCAAATTGGCAAATATATAGCTAATTTATTGTTAAATCAGTTAAGAAATGAAACTAATTATCAATCAGACTTCTCAGCGTTAGCGCCGATGATTCAATCAAGAGATAGTTTATAGTTTTTGTTAGTCTGAAATAATAAAATGAAATGTGCTGACTTGATAAGTATCGCTTCTTTTATTGTATTGCAAAAACAGTATTAGCTAGCTTTGTACAAAGCATCATTCATTTAAATTCAGCCAAAACAGAGTTAAATAAAAAAGCCTACTCATTCGAGTAGGCTCACATTGATGACAAACCTCGATATAATTCGGGGTTTATTTTGTTATTTAAACCATAAATAGGATTTTTAATTTGGATTTTATTAAATAAATTAAAAAATAGCCTAAAAAAACGTAACAAAAATAGCTTTATCGCTATTTTCTTGATATTTTGAGCCGTTGCAGCCAATAAACACTGCATTTGAACCTGCGCTCTTCCTCTAAATCGTGCATCGCGATGTCCGTGGTGTTGTTTAGCATCAGCAAAGCTGCGCTCTATCGTTTCTTTTCGCCGAGCATAGACTTTTTTACCCCCACTGACTTAAACGAATCTCGTTGGCTTTCTCTTTATCTGCTTCTCAGATATGCTGTGTGATGACTTTCTGTGTATTTTTACTCTGTGTACACTGTGACAATAACGGACAGATTTTGCAGGTTGTTGCATCAGAATGATAATGACGATAACCTTCCCTGCTGGTAGTTTTATATATTAATATTTGCCCGTTTGGGCAAGTATAAGTATCGTTTTGACCGTTATAGATAAACTGCTTTTTTCTGATAGGATTCGCACCATGGGTGGGGCGACGATAACCCAACACCGGATATATCTGCTCTGCCAGCAGTAAATGGCAAATGGGAGTCGTAAAATAACCCGCATCAAGACCGACACCAACCGGATTAAAGCCAAACCGCTCTAGCTGGCGTTTTAATCGAGCTATATAAGGCTGGGGATCATGGATATTTCCGGCAGTGACATAGGTATCGGTAATTAAATTATGTTTGCCATCAACTGTTCGGTGATCTAAGTAGAAGAACCCTTTAGGCTTGCCTTCCCGATGCATAAAGTTACTGTCCGGATCGGTTGTACTGACTTTGATATCCTTGTATTTCTCTACCGTCGATGGCTTTAAGGCTTTTTTCCGTTTAATTCTCTTTCTTCGTTGATGGTTTGATTAAGCGCATCAATATATTGACTGGGCTCAACAATACGCTGCTTATTACGTGCCTTGCCTTTATTGGCATTTGCTTTCAGGTGAGTACTGTCCGTATATAAAATCCGACCACTTATCAACTCTTTGGCAATGGCCTGCTCAACAATATTATCAAAAATCTGTTGATAGATTTCACTGTCATTAAACCGACGGCGACGATTTTGGCTGAGTGTTGAGGCGTCAATCGCTTTTTCGGTTAATCCCATTCCCAGAAACCAGCGGTAAGCTAAATTGACCTGAATTTCCTGAACCAAACGACGTTCACTGGGGATACCGAAAAGATACCCCAATAGCATGATTTTAAACAGTCTGGCCGGATCTTCTGCCGGAAGACCATTATTAGGGCAATAAAGTGGTGCTACCGCTTCTCGAATAAATTCAAAATCAATGACTTTAGCTATTTTACGAACAAGATGATTTTGGGGGACAAGCGCATCTAGTCAGATTTGCTCTATTTTTTCTGGTGTCGCTGGAGTTGTTTTTTTTTAGCATACAAGAACTCCTCTTATAATGGACTCCTCTCTATTAGATCAAAGAACTCGCCAAAAAGCGAGTTCTTTGTCATCAATCTGAAAGGGCTAAAAAGCCCTTTTATTATTTATTATATTCAGTTTTTTGTACTGTTTTTTACACGTCATTTTATATCTCCTTCTATTTAACTTAACTTGTTACTTTTTAAAAAATTTTGAAAGATTACAACGATCAGTAAGGTTAATTGTGATAGATAAAACCTATTATAATATATTTTATTGATCTGTGAAACCGATCATAATACAATAGTCAACGTTTTTAACTTAACCTTTACTTTTAATAAATTTTTATGGAGATATAAATGGAACAACAAAAAAAAGCAACAAGTTACTTATCAATATCGTCAATGGTGTGCGGTATTATTTCAATAATACTTCCAATGGCTGGGTTTAACATAGTTGTCGGGATTATAGCAATAGTGCTGGGTGTAATAGGTAAAAATGATGTAATAAACAATCAAAAAGACGGTCTAGGGTTTGCTAAAGCAGGAATTATTTGCGGAATTATTGGTATTGTTATTTGGATTTTACTTTTAATTGTTATTAGTAGCACATTACACGCATTTTTATAAAAGGAGTAGGACAATCAAATGAAAAAAATAATTAGTTTTGTGTGTGTTAGTGTTTTAGGTTTTGTTTTGGTGGGATGTGGTGATAAAAACACAATTACTTATGACTTAAAAACAGGTAAAGCAACAGCAAGTGGTTTTGATTCTCAAGCTCCAAATGTAAATGGTTTAGGGTATATGGATATTATGAACGAGATTAGCAAAAATTGTAATCTTGATGTTGTGACACTTGCTATGAATTTAAATATTGATGGTAAATATACAACAAAAGTTTGTAAAAATGGCATTACTTACAAATTAATTAATGCTAAGTAAAAAAGAAAGAGGTTAAATAATGAAAAAAATAATTAGTTTTTTTTGTATTAGTGTTTTAAGCATGATGTTGGTTGGTTGTGGTGATGATGAGTTTGTAAAATTCGCTAAAGAAGCAATAAAAGATCAAAAAGAATGGGCTATACTTTATGATTTTAAAAATAACAAATTCTACCAGTATCGTACTTATTCAATTCGTAACAATCAAGAACCATCTTTTATAATTGATCGTGAATTGAAAAGTTGCTCAGTTTCAAAAGAAGAAATAAATAAAGTAATATTATCTGACGATTCAATTAATTTAACTTGTGATTCATACTTTGTTGGTGATTTAAAAGTAAAAGTGAAAATTGTTGGTAAAAAATCATCATATGATCAAAATATTCTTGATAATGATTTTAATTATCTATTTAACTTTAACACTAACAAAGTATATTATAAAATTTCAGGTGATACAGATGAACAAATGAAAGAAAATGCAGAAAAAACAAAAAGTTCATGTCACTCAAAAGATAAAGAAATTTATGACGATTGCAATCTCTTTAATTCAAGAGAGAAAATAATTGGTTTATAAGTAATAATAAAAAGAGGGGATTCCCTCTTTTTATAAAATTGTTGGGAGTTTTACCTTTTTATTTTGTATATGTTGTATATCTTCTTCTTTTTCAATTTTAAACTTATTTAATAAATACTCTTTTTCTTTCAAATTACATTTTTTAGTAATTTCACTTCTGCTAAAATACAAAAAATTACCTATTTTCCAGCAAGTTAGCTTTATTTCTTTATTTTCAAAAAATTCTTTATTTTTATTAAGTAATGCAATTGCTTCTTTTTTTGTTATTAAATCTTCTAAAATTATTTTTTCAACTTCTTCTTTATTATTATTTAAATTAAATATTTTATTATTTGTCTACATAGCAACTAAGCGTTGATTTTCCAACCAGTCTTCTATTTCTGTTCTTTTAAATCTGCTGTTTTTCCCTATTTTAATTTTTTTTGGAAAGTTAATATCTGGATTTTTACAATATCTATCAATAGTTCTTCTGCTAATTTTTAATAAGTCTTCTAATTCTTTTATTGTCAATAAATTTAATTTCTCATTATCTTTATTATTATTAGTCATACAAATTCTCAAAAATAAATAAAATAATTAGGGGCTGTTGATCTTTGCTGTACATAAATTACTCAATAATACATTGGCAGCCACATTAACATAAATGCCAGTGATACCATACTGGCATAATTCCTTTCTAACTTATCGTATCTAGTTGATATTGAACGATATTGCTTGATTCTAGCAAAGGCATTCTCGACTAAATGACGATAGCGATAAAGGCACCTATCCATACTGCTTTTATCTATATCCTTACCATAATTACGTTTAGCAATCACCGTTCGTCCGCCTTTTTGACGAACAAAGCACCGAAAAGGCTCGCTGTCATAACCTTTATCGGCTATCACTGTATTCACTTCATCGAGCTTTTCAACTAGGTTTTCTGCATAAGTGATATCATGTCGTTGTCCTTCAGAAAGATCAAAACAAATAGGCAAACCACCACTATCAACCGCAAGATGAATTTTAGTTGAATGACCACCACAGCTTTGAACCAGTTGCTTTTATTAATAAGTACAGACCATTTCCATCGTTCAAATAATAATCTTTTTCTTTTGCTTTAGCATTTTTAATATTTAAATCTAATAATCTATTAATCTTGCTTTTCATATTCTTTTATTACCATTTTTAAAATATACAAAAATATTAATAAAAATGATTATAAACTAAAAAAATATACAAAAAAGCGATCTTATAGCGCCTAAACACGTCTTTTTGTGTCTCAATTAATTACTATAACTTATTATTTTTTAATGATTTAATTATATTAAAAGGTTTTGAAAGGTGATAATGGTCGGCGAGAGAGGATTCGAACCTCCGACCCACTGGTCCCAAACCAGTTGCGCTACCAAGCTGCGCTACTCGCCGTTAGGAAGCGCATAATACTGCGCTAACTAAAAAGTGTCAATACCTACTGCAAAAAATTATGCCTGTTATGTGTTTATTTTGATAAAGGCGCAGGCGTTTTGCCAATGCGTTGATAAAATTCGACAACAAAATCTTCGTAACGTTTGTTGGCAACCGCTTCACGAATTTCTGCCATTAAGCGTTGATAATAACGTAAATTGTGGATGGTATTTAAACGTGCACCTAAAATCTCTCCACATTTATCTAAGTGATGAAGATAAGATTTTGTGTAATGTTTACAGGTATAACAATCACAATGCGGATCAAGCGGTGTGGTGTCGTCTTTATATTTCGCATTGCGGATTTTAATCACGCCATTTGTGACAAATAAGTGACCATTGCGCGCATTGCGTGTCGGCATCACACAGTCAAACATATCAATCCCTCGGCGTACACCTTCAACTAAATCTTCAGGCTTACCCACTCCCATTAGGTAACGAGGCTTATCGGCAGGTAATTGTGGACAAGTACCCTCTAAAATTCGGTGCATATCTGCTTTAGGCTCACCAACAGCTAATCCCCCAACCGCATAGCCATCAAAACCAATTTCGGTTAACCCTTTAATTGAGATATCACGTAACTCCTGATGAATACCACCTTGCACGATACCAAATAACGCATTTTTGTTGCCTAATTCATCAAATCGCTGGCGACTTCGTTTTGCCCAGCGCAATGACATCTCCATTGATTTTTTGACATAATCCCACTCAGCAGGAAAGGGCGCACACTCGTCAAAAATCATGACAATATCTGAACCTAAGTCGTATTGAATTTCCATTGAAATTTCAGGTGATAAGAAAATCGAGTCGCCATTAATCGGATTACGAAAATAGACGCCTTCTTCTTTAATCTTACGAATATCTCCAAGACTGAAAACTTGAAACCCACCTGAATCGGTTAGAATTGGGCCATGCCACTGCATGAAATCATGTAAATCACCATGTTTACGCATGATTTCTTGTCCCGGTCTTAACCATAAATGGAATGTATTACCGAGCAAGATTTGAGCGCCGGTCGCGGCAACCTCTTCAGGTGTCATACCTTTTACCGTGCCATAAGTACCAACAGGCATAAAGGCTGGGGTTTCAACAGTATATTCGACTCCGCGACGATCGAATTTCATACGTCCTCGACGAGCTAATCCGTCGGTATTATCTAATTCAAATTTCATTTTTTATTAACCTCTTGCGACCAAATAAACAGTTTGGCGCGAATTATTGTTATAATACGTAGCCGTATCATTAATTTACAGGGCCTAGTTTATCGCGCCTGACTGGAATAAACAATATTTGAAGGGGCTTTGAATCGTTTGAAACGCATTATTTTATTCTTGTCGTGTTTGTTGATGTTTCTAATCACTGGCTGTCAGATCCAAGATAAGACTTATCCAAAAGTCATTACCTCAGAACGGCTTAAATCGCTCTCTGAAAATGATATATTTGCCATTAGTGAGCTTGCTTGCATTGAAATAGATAAGCGGGCAGTGATCGCCGCTGACGACCATGCATTAAGCCAAAGGCTAAATAAAATTGCTAAAACCTTACCCACAAAAGCGAATAATATTGAGATAAATTATAAAGTCTATATTAATACCGAGCCTAATGCATGGTCTACCGCTAATGGCTGTATACGTGTCAACAGTGGCTTAATAAAATTGTTAAATGATAATGAGTTACAAGCAGTACTTGCTCACGAACAGGCGCATATAGCGCTCAAACATGCAGTTAGTTTATTTCTACAAGCCCCTTATATTGAATTTACTGATAACATTGACGAACTTGTTATTATTGCGAAAGAAGAAGTTGCTCAACAATATGAAGTCGAAGCTGATAATTATGCTTTTGATTTATTAGTCAGTCAAAATATTGATCCGATGAGTTTAGTTGAAATGCTAGTAAAAGTGCCTATTCATTCAACAAATAATCCAACATCTCACCCTTCAAGCAAAAAACGCATAACAAATATTATTAATAGAATAAACGGTAAATAAATATCTGAGTAGTTAATTGAAAATAACCAATCTGATTTGAGATTAATTCAAATCAGATTGGCTATCTATTTAATATTTCATTAAGATTGATTACTCAGATCAGTGATAAACATAGCATCACCGTAACTAAAAAATCGATAATTTTCTTTAACTGCATGTTGATAAGCATTCATGGTATTTTGGTAACCAGCAAATGCAGAAACAAGCATAATCAACGTTGATTCTGGTAGATGAAAATTGGTGATGAGGGAGTCAATAACCTTAAATTGGTAGCCTGGATAAATAAAAATTTGCGTATCGGCAAAAAAAGGCGCTATTTCACCTGTTCTTTGCGCAGCACTTTCTAAAGCGCGAACCGACGTTGTTCCCACAGCAATTACTTTATTGTTTCTCGCTTTACATGATAATACGGCATCCACAACTGAGCCTGGTACTTCGGCATATTCTGAATGCATAATATGCGCTTGAATATTTTCAACTCTAACTGGTTGAAAAGTTCCCGCGCCAACGTGTAAAGTAACAAATGCCATTTCAACCCCTTTTTGTTTTAGTCTTTCTAATAAAGGTTTATCGAAATGAAGACCGGCAGTGGGGGCGGCGACGGCACCGGGCACTTTACTATAGACGGTTTGATAAACTTCACGGTCTTGTTCATCATCTGGACGATCAATATAAGGCGGTAATGGAATATGACCAATTTTATTTAAAATGCTAAGTACATCATCAGGAAACTGTAACTCAAATAAAGTATCGTGGCGTGCTAGCATCGTAACATGAGTAGATGCATCTTCTCCTAATATTAGTTCTGCGCCTACTTTGGGTGATTTTGATGCCTTAATATGTGCAAGCGCTCGGTTATTATCTAATATCCTTTCAATTAAGATTTCGATTTTTCCTCCTGAAGCTTTTTTACCATACACGCGAGCAGGAATTACTTTTGTGTTGTTAAAAATCAGTAAATCACCCGGATTTATTTTGTCGATAATATCAGTAAATACATTATCTTCAATTTTACCTGTATGGCTATCTAGTGATAAAAGTCGACATGCACTTCTGGTTTTTGAAGGATGTTTGGCAATCAGCTCTTTGGGAAGATAAAAATCAAAATCGGATAGTTGCATAATTGTGTTCCTTAACAAATGAGGCATTAGTCTAAAGCCCTCATAATGCCTAAGCAAGTAATTATTTGTTGATTATTATGATAGTTGCGTTAAAATTCCAACCGTCTAAAAGAAATTAGGCAATTGAAATTTATATTAATATAAGGAAAATAGCATGAAAAATACCCAAAAAACATTGTTAGTTGCACTACCTTTAGTTGCAGCAATGTCTCTAGCTGGCTGTAACATGAATCCTAATGATGCAGTTAACTTAGGAATGAAAGGTTTAAAAGCTGCAACACTTAGTGATAATGATGTAAAAGACTTAGCTAAACAAGCTTGTGCTGAAATGGATGCTCAATCAAAAGTTGCTCCAGCAAAAAGTGCTTATGCTAAACGATTAAAAAAAATTGCTAAAGCACTTGGTAACAATTTAGATGGAACTCCAATTAACTATAAAGTATACATTACAAAAGATGTTAATGCTTGGGCAATGGCTAATGGTTGTGTTCGTGTTTATAGTGGTTTAATGGACATGATGACTGACAATGAAATTGAAGGTGTTTTAGGTCATGAATTAGGTCACGTTGCTTTAGGTCACAGCAAAAAGGCGATTCAAGTACAATATGCAACCGAAATTGCTCGTGATGCAGCCGCTGTATCAGGTAATGCAGCAGTTGCTAAATTATCTAAATCTAGCTTAGGTGCTTTAGCGACAGCAGTGATTAACTCTCAGTTTTCACAAAAACAAGAACAAGATGCGGATAATTATTCTTTCGATTACTTAATTAAGAAAAAAATTAATCCAGCAGGTCTTGCAACTGCTTTTGATAAATTAGGTGGCGGTGATTCGTCAATCTTAAGTAGCCATCCATCTTCATCAGATCGTGCTGCTAATATTCGTAAAAAACTTGCTGAACTAAAAAAATAAGCACAGTCGTTTCTAATCTAAAGCGTCACTAAAGACGCTTTTTTATATAGTATTTATTGTGTTCGATAGTGGTATTAGTTGCTGAATTGATGAAGTGCTCCATCAACCAATACACTTAGAGGGCAATAAACAAAAGGTACTACTGTTTTTATTGCTTATAAGAAGACAGGAATTTGGCAAATCTTCCGATCGCATCTTGAAGTTCTCCGGTATGCGGTAAAGCAACAATTCTAACGTGATCGGGTTTATGCCAATTAAAACCGGTTCCTTGTACAAGTAACACTTTTTCTTGTAATAAAAAGTCTAATACCAATTTTTGATCGTTATGGATATTAAATTTTTTCTGATCTAATTTGGGAAATAGATACAATGCACCTTGTGGTTTAGTGCATGAAACGCCGGGGATGTCATTGAGCAAGCGCCATGCCAACATACACTGATCATATAGTCGCCCACCTGGTACAATAAATTCGTTAATGCTTTGATAGCCTCCTAACGCCCCTTGAATAGCATGTTGTAATGGTACATTGGCACATAAGCGCATTGATGCCAGCATATTTAACCCTTCAATATAGCCTTTTACATGATGCTTAGGACCACAAAGCGCCATCCAACCTTGCCTAAAACCTGCTACTCGATAGGTTTTTGATAAACCGCTCATTGTCACCACAAAGAGGTCTGGCGCTAGTGCTGCAATTGAATAATGCTCCGCATCATCATATAAAATCTTATCGTAAATTTCGTCAGCAAAAATAATTAAATTATGTTGTCTAGCAATTTCTGCGATTTCAAGTAACACATCTTTGCTATAAACCGCACCAGTTGGGTTATTGGGATTAATAATCACAATTCCTTTGGTTTTGGGTGTGATTTTTTGTTTGATATCTTCTAGATCAGGTGACCAGTTTGCTTCCTCATCACAAAGATAGTGCACCGCATTACCACTAGATAAACTAACAGCCGCTGTCCATAATGGATAATCCGGCATAGGAACAAGTATTTCATCACCACTATTAAGTAAGGCTTGCATAGATTGTACTATTAGTTCCGATACACCGTTACCAATATAAATATCTTCAACATCTAAACTGTTAATTCCTCGGGCTTGATAATGTTGCATAATTGCTTTACGGGCAGAATAAAGCCCTTTGGAATCACAATAACCTTGTGAAGAAGATAAATTTCTAATCACATCAACTAATAATTCATCAGGTGCTGCAAAACCAAAAGGGGCGGGGTTTCCAATGTTGAGTTTAAGGATAGTTTGTCCTTCTTCCTCTAGTCGTTTAGCATGTTCAAGAATTGGTCCACGAATGTCATAACAAACATGTTCCAATTTATTGGATTTTTGGAAATTAACCATAATATCGCCCTTTCTGTTATTGTGATAATTTTTTTGCTTTAATGAAAAAACAATCTACTCCTATTTCGATAATTTTTGAAGATGCTATTATAGTTAGCTTAATAAATACCTTTTAAATGTCTAAAATTTGTGCGGAGTGTATTATGAAAACCATTTTAACCGTCATCGGGAAAGATCAAACGGGAATTATTGCCGGTATTAGCCAACAATTGTATGAATTAGATATTAATATTTTAGATGTCAGCCAAACCATTATGGATGAATATTTTACGATGATTATGTTACTTGATTTATCTAAAATTAAAGTGTCATTTGATGAGGTAAAAACAGCTCTTATCCAAACGGGCGATAAGCTTAAGGTCAAGGTCAACTTACAACGTGAAGAAATTTTTGATGCTATGCATCGTTTGTAATATTAATTCGTTGTTTATTTAAAAGGATAGTTCTAATGGAAACAAAACAGATCCTCGAAACCATTAAAATGATTGAGGAAGAAAAGCTCGATATCCGTACAATAACCATGGGTATTTCTCTCCTTGATTGTATTGATAGTAATGGTGAAAAAGCACGCCAAAAAATTTATGACAAAATCACACGGTTAGCTAAAAATTTGGTCAAAGTCGGCGATGAGATTACCTCAGAATTCGGTATTCCAATTATTAATAAGCGTATTTCTGTCACACCCATATCATTAATTGCTGGCGCAAGCGATGATAAAGACTATGTCGCGTTTGCCAAAACACTTGATGAAGCGGCCAAAGCGGTGGGCGTGAACTTTATTGGTGGCTTTTCAGCACTGGTGCAAAAAGGCTATCATAAAGGCGATGAAATTTTAATTAAATCCATTCCTCAAGCACTAGCACAAACCGAACGGGTTTGCTCATCAGTTAATGTGGGTTCTACCCAAACGGGAATTAATATGGATGCCGTAAAGCAAATGGGGCATATTATCAAAGAAGCGGCGAAATTAACGGCAGATAATAGTAGTATGGCATGTGCTAAGTTAGTTGTGTTTGCCAATGCGGTTGAAGATAACCCTTTTATGGCAGGTGCTTTTCATGGGATTGGCGAAGCAGATTGTGTGATTAATGTGGGGGTTAGTGGACCGGGTGTAGTTAAGCGAGCGTTGGAAAAAGTTAAAGGTGAACCTTTTGATATTGTTGCCGAAACCATCAAAAAAACCGCATTTAAAATTACACGAATGGGACAACTGGTTGGTAAAGAAGCTTCTGAACGTTTAGGTGTTAAATTTGGCATTGTCGATTTATCATTAGCACCAACGCCAGCCATTGGTGACTCGGTTGCCCATATTTTAGAAGAAATGGGGTTAGAAGCAGTCGGCACGCATGGCACAACGGCGGCACTAGCCATGCTTAATGATGCTGTTAAAAAAGGTGGCGTAATGGCATGTGGTCATGTTGGTGGGTTAAGTGGTGCATTTATTCCTGTTTCTGAAGATGCAGGTATGATTGATGCTGTCAATAACGGTGCACTAAATCTTGAAAAACTTGAAGCGATGACCTGTGTATGCTCTGTTGGGCTTGATATGATTGCTATTCCAGGCGATACGCCAGCTGAAACTATTTCAGCGATTATTGCTGATGAGGCTGCAATAGGGGTGATTAACCATAAAACAACCGCGATACGAATTATTCCTGCGGTGGGGTTAAAAGTTGGCGATAATATCGAATTTGGTGGCTTACTAGGTCATGCACCAGTCATGCAGGTAAGCAAATTTGGCTCATATGATTTCATCAATCGTGGTGGGCGAATTCCTGCTCCCATTCATTCATTTAAAAATTAATGTATCAATTTTTTATAATCTAGTGACTTTTCTTATTCCGTCTACACATAAAGTAGGCGGTATATTAAAAAGGTTATATTGCTTGAGGTATAAAATAATCTCAATTAATACATTATTTTATATCATAGTTCTTTTGTTCATTAACAATGATGTGATGCCAAATATGGAAGATAATATACTTTACCACTTTTTTAACAATAAATCCTCATTGATGGACTATAGCGATGAATTAAAACTTATCGATATGATGATGAATTTACCTATAAGTTGGATTATTAAAAATAAAGATGAGTTTCTTAATGCACTAAACATATTATCTGACTCTTACACTATTGGTCATGGTTTTTTGCTGCAAACTGAAAAAGATGATTTGATTTTTAATCATTTTTGACAATGGTTAGCTGAGGTAAATAATAAAACCGATATATACTTATTAGGATATATTGATGATTTTTCCCCAGATGCATTAAAATTGGATGAATTTAGAAAAAATAATAAATTTGAATAAAAAATTATTTAGGAGAGACATATGGCTGAATGGACTGGAGTTATGTATGGATTTTATACTAATAAATCCATAGATGATGTGTTTTCTGCATGGTTCAAAAAATTAGCATCAATGAATTATCAATGTGAGCGAAGTTGTTTTCGAAATGTTGAATTTCTATTTTGTTATAAAAATGATGAGATGCAAAATCATCACCTTGAGTATGGCTACAATTTAGATATTAATGGTGAGGGCTGTTTTTGCATTGAGGCAAAAAGTACAAAGCTACATGGAACTGCGACTTTGTTTAAGTTTGATAATGATTCAGATTTTGAGCCTTATGATATAAATTTACATTTTCAGCATGTATTTTATTATGTGCTTGTATTACCTGATTTAATTGAAAATTCAATGTTTTGTCAGAATATACATCGTTTATTTACTAATATTCTTAATGAGAAAAAAATGGAAAATTAGCAGGTAATAAATTAAATTTTCTTATAGCACATTAAATATCCTTAAAGTGTAGAAAAAGGCCGAGTTGTTGACACTTCATGATTAAAATAATTCTTTAAAAACGCATAAGACGCCTTTCCCGAAATCGTTTTATGTTGTTTACCGTATGATAATATTGAATAAATAATTTTCTATCTTGTGAATCTAACAAATGGAATACAGCTAAATCTCAATTAATCACCAAACGGTATAGAATCCTGAATATTTTTTACAAAAAATTACAGCCTAAAAAGTAAACATTCCGCTTGTCGTCTTAACTTATTGTCGATAGATTTTCAAATTTAACCAAGGGTTTAATGCTGTAACAGATAGTTTTATAACGTTCCATCAGACTGGTATAATGTCGATAAAAATTATATGATTATTTTGGCGCTAAAATTTCATAATAGCTTTCTTAATACCAGTAACGCATTCATTTTTATTCATGAAAATATTAGGAGTTAACATGTTTAAATCAAAATACAATGTTCCAAAGGACATTGATAAACGTATTTCAAAGTTAAAGTTAAAAATAGATTCAAACAATACTTATATTGATTTCTTGAAAAAATATAATGTAGTTGTTTTTAATACTGAGGTTAATTTTGACTACTGTATTGATTGTGATGGAGAATCATTGCCCTTAGAGGTCATTTTGGGTTTTTCAAAGAAATATTATGAAGATCTCATTGAGATTAATGATACTTATTTAGATAGAATACCCGAAAATTATTTTGCCATAGCCACGCTTAATTATGGTGATCTACTTTGCTTAAGCCCAAATGGCGAAGTTTATTATTGGGATCATGAAGTTAATGATCTCTATTTTGACTTGTCTGTAAAAAATGGTTATCTAGAACAAAATACTAATTTAAAGCTTGTCGCAAATTCCTTTGATGCATTTTTATCCATGATTACCAGAACAGAAATTGAAGATGATTATAATCCTGATGAAGATGAATATAATAATCCTAATATTCCTTTCCCTGATGAAGCATTAGATTCTTTCATAAAGTATCCAAAAAGTATATCAATGACTCCACAAAACAGGCTTATTATTTATTTAAAAAAAATGGAGTTATCTGAAAAAGGGCGCGAAGTACTTGCTAAATTGAAAGAGGAAGGTTTTCTGTAACAATGACCAAACTAGCTACATCAATCTTAGTCAAAAAAGTGGACAAGTAAAATTGCAAACCTGAGAATACTCGTGAATGTAACTAATTAATATATTGAAAGTAATAAGTTGCGACTTTTATCGATAAGCTTAGGGTGTAGCTATTTCCTAAAAATTTGTATGAGTTAGTGTATTTTATCTAAGTTAGAATATAGTATTACAAAATGAAAATTACTTTAAACGGTAAAATAGGCGAGCATTTAGTCACATTCAAATCTGATTTAGGTCATGGTGCTGCTCATTGGCAAGATAATAAACTATTATCTAATACTTCTTATCATATTGAATTAGAAATCAATGATTTTTTTGAGTGGGATAAAAATATAATTGTAACTATCCCCTAAAATAGTACAGCAAAAAAGTAGAAAATTCTCTATGATAAAAGTAAAGGGGATTTAATTATGAAAAAAATGACCGAACATCAGATTGTATCTATTTTAAAAGAAGCTGAAGC
>NZ_JAAEDV010000019.1:0-28846 GCF_013345045.1 Gilliamella sp. ESL0250
CACCGAATACGGTAAAACACAACTCAATCTAGGGCATTTAGTTGATAATAAAAAAATCAAGCGAGGTGAAGGCTTTGAACTGCGCACCGATGAGTGGGGGGCAATACGAGCGGGTAAAGGGGTTTATGTTACCACCACAGCGCAAGAAAAAGCTGCCGGCCAACAGCTTGAAATGCAAGATTCAATAAAACAAATCGAAAAATCTTTAAATATTTCTTATACGCTAATTGAGTGTGGAAAATCAAGCGGTGCCGAACCTGCCGAAATCAGCCAACAACAAGCATTGCAATCAGCAACCAATCAATTACAGCAACCAACGGTTGTTATTCATGGTGATCAAGGCATAGCGCAAACTTCATCAAAAAGCATCCAAAGTTCAGCCAGTGAAAATATTATTGTTACTGCCGGTAAAAACGCTAGCGTTAATATTTTCAAAAAGCTGTCAATGGCAGCCGGTGAAATGGTCTCTATTTTTGCGCACAAATTGGGGATTAAGCTGATTGCCGCATCGGGCAGGGTTGAAATTCAAGCGCAGTCAGATGAATTAGAACTTACTGCAGAAAAAAATATGTTTATAACCAGTAGTGGCGGTAAAGTAACAATCAACGCTCAACAAGAGTTATTGCTACTTAGTGGTGGCGCTGGCATTCGTATTAAAAATGGCACGATAGAGTTAATTGCGCCAACTAGCATCTTACAAAAAACAGCTTTACTTTCTTATTCTGGTGCCGAAAGTATTAAAGAAGTGACCCCTTCATTTAATAAAGGCGACTTTTCACGTAAGTTTAAATTACATTTCAATGGTTCATCATCGCAAGTATTAAAAAACCATCCTTATCGAATTCATTTTAGCGATGGTAGCACACAAGACGGGATGACTGATGAAAATGGTGAAACACAAATGTTACCAATGACAGAATTAGAACAACTGAAAATAGAAATATTAACCAAGGATTAACCGATGTCTAATACACATACTTCAGATGATAGTATCACCGAGGTTGACGGTGTGATTGGTTTACCCGCAAACTCTACTGATGCCATGCTAACCCAAAATGTTTGCGTGCCTGCGCCATTGCCATGTATTGTGATTTTGATTCATGGCGTGAATGATATTGGCGAAGCGTTTGAAAATCAGGATCAGGCAATTTGTAATGGATTGAATAGACGATTAGGTCGAACGGATTTAATCGCTAATGAATGGCATACCATTCAAACTGATGCTGATAATTTTGCACCAAGAGTAGCGATAAAAAAAAGCAACTATTCGCCAATTGTCCCTTTCTTTTGGGGGTATCGACCTGTTGATAAAGAAAAATATCATGAAGAGCAACTTGCTTATGAAAAACGGCTTAAAGATGCCTCGATCACCGATCCTGAATTACCGTATGATAGTTATTGGATAGACAAGGATTTTCAGCTTGATACTGGCACAGTTGCATTTAATAAACTCAATTGTGATAAGTTTAATAACTGGATTGATTATGGTTATCATCGCAATGGGGGGCCGTTTGCCAATGCAACAACTTGCATACCAGATATGTATGGCTCTGGAATGGCAGGTATACTTGCCGAAGGCGGAAAAATGGCTACCCCACCTGGCTCAAAAAGCTACAATAACCCTCACCGCATCTATTTTGCTTTTGCGGCACACCGCTTAGCCAATTTAATCGAGAAAATTAGAGAGGATACCAAAGAACAAGATATCCCTATTAATATTGTGGCACATAGCCAAGGCACAATTATTACCATGTTAGCTACCTTTCTATTAGCTAAGAAAAACGTATTGCCGGCCGATTGTGTAATATTAGCCCACTCACCCTATGCCTTTGAACCAGCAATAGCTGAAGTCTTATCTAAAGATCTACTAATGGGAGTACAAAGTAAAGAGGGGCGTGAAGAAACTTTTATTAATTTTGTTAATGTTATAAAAGAATCGCAAGGATTAAGAAATAAAGAGTTTAAAACAGAAATATTAAAGGAAAACGGGGTAATTAGTACCGCGGTAAACCCTGACGAAAAGTATGTGCAAGCAGATGATACCGTAAAACAGTATGATCGCCTTGGGAAAGATGAACAACTGTTTTATCGAAATAACTTTGGCAAGGTATATAACTATTTTAGTCCTAATGATCGCGTTGTTTCATTGTGGAATGTGCAAGGTATGGGTTGGCAAGGTATTCCTGACCATATTATCCATGCATGCCAAGACAATTTAAAACAGCGTATTTTTGCTCAGCATGTGATTGTGGGGAATGACACGCAAAATAAAAAATTTAATATTCCATTGATTAAATTCGAATTAACACAACAACAGTACCCCGACTATATTAGTATGGAGGATTATAATCAGCGTGTAACCTTTATTAATTTTCGAGGTAAAAAAGTGCCTAACTCGGTAGTATTACTGCCCGAGCAGCTTGAAAAATTAAAACAAGAGCCTTTATTTAAAGAAGTAAAAGGCACATTAGAACATGGTAATTACTATGATTCTGGTCGAAAAGTTGCTATTTTTTATAAACCGTCGTTGGCAGAAACACAAAAAGATCACCCAGAATGGATTTATAAAAAAACAACATCCAAACAAGTAGAATCAATTTGTCTTGATAAAGAGCAAAAATCATCAAATGGGAAAAGTTCAGGAATAATATTAAGAAAAAACGTACCCGACTCGCTTTTAGTGGCAATTAAACAATGTAAACAATATCAGACAGGTGATGTACAGACCGCGCCTTTTTGGTCGACAGAACGGATCATTAATGGTGAAGAAGTTCCCGAAACCATGATCTATACTGTTGATGACCCAACCGGTAAAACTAAACTGAGTCGAACGGTACATTATAATGATATCTACCATGTTAAGCCTGAACAGTTGGAGGAACTAAAACAACGTACTTATGAAACAAAAATACAGCGACCAAATTATATTCCGCCGATAACAAATCCTTATGACATTATTGGGCAACCGTTAATCACAGATGAAATTTTATTACAAAAACTCAATGATGATTTACAACTATCCGATAGGGGTATCAAAGGCTTTCGATATATAGGCAACAGCGATATGGGGAAAGATAAAGATGAAATCAAAGTCTATTATTATTTATCCCAACAACAGTTACAAAAGGCTATCGGTGATCTTGTTGATAGTGAAGCCGATGTCAGTTCCCATCACTCAGGTATTACTAATAGTAAAGAGGCACCGGCTAAAATTATGGCTTATGATTTAGCCATTGGTATAGTCAAAGATATTACCCCCAAAAAACAGCAAAAGCTTTATGAATGGCGAGCATTAGCCGATTGGCGTCATCCCGAAAATACAGATAAAGAAACGACACAATATGTTCGTTATGGTCTGTTGCCGCCAGACTTAAAAAAAGCGATGCATTATCCAGATAAGCATATGCCCATAGGTGATAATTTTGTTGAAAATAGTTTTTATCATGGCAGTATTCGACCTGATTATTCTCCGGTAGTTAGTATTTCTATTGAGGTAAATCGTGGTATAGAACTGTCTAAAGAAAAATATAAAAAATTAAGCAAAGCCGCACAATGGTTAATGCCCGAACCTGATTTAAAGGAGTGCTAAATGCTGGCAATATTCTATTTATTGGTGACGATTAGCCTATTTATATACAGTTTTAACAACCAAAATCGGTTATTACAGAGACTGAGTTACAGTGCTTTTTTAATCTGCTTTTTAGCAACAGTGCCTTTGCCGGGTAAAGATAGAACGGCTTTCGGGTCGCCAACACAAGTGGTATTTCGCTTTGATAAATACCGCACACTTCAGCTTACAGGTTCAAGGTGTCAGGGGCGGTTATATTATATTGATGAGCAAAAGCAAATCTATTCAGAATTAGCACTCCATTCTGCACGGGTAATCACTGAGCCCTTTGCCCATATGGCTGAAGATTATATTTTTATTCCCGATGAACAATATTCCTCAATAGATTATTCCCGAGATGGTGGACGAACATTTACAACGACACATATCAAAGTTGATTATAATCCAAATTATTATCGTCCTGAACCGGAAACAATTGAAAAAATAATGGTAGTGAATAATCAAATGTTTTTGCTGGATAAAAATAAAGGGATCTATCTCTCGCCTAAACCATTTGGTACCAGTATTGGTTATGATTTATTGTCAAAATATATATTGGCTTCATTCGAGGGATATGCGCGTTATATGGGCGCACGTTGGGATAATCCACCACAAGCTATGCCAAGTATGCCAGCTAGTTATCAAGGTTGGGACAGTTGGCAATGCGATCTCAATTTAAAACAAGAGATGATTATCCATAATCGCTACACACCTTTTCATCATTTACAAAAAAGGTTACGCAGTTTAATGGGATTAAGTTTTAATGAGGCAGAGCATGACGTATAAATTGAAGGCTTATTTTATCTATTTGGTTTTAATACCCGTACTGATTTGGATTGGTATTTATCTTATTGGCTTTGCTTTACCAGAAGATATTGAAAAAAAAGGGTTAGATATACCCATGCCAGAGCCAAGGGCAGGTTATGAAATTATCTTTCCTTATACCTTTAATACCCATAGCACAATTAGTCATTACCATGTGGCAACCTTTTATTATTTAAGTGAAAAACGGCAAGTGATATACCGTTATGATGAAAATCGCTATTTAGAGCTGCAAGGCGAAAATTGTGAAGGGTTGATTTGGTATCATGATAAGGCAAATAATATTCATACCCGAATCAATACGCCATTTTTTACCTACGATAAACTTCCCAAATTTAACTATTATAATCCCGGTAAAGACTATATTGCCATCCCCGCGAATGATATGTCGTTTGTGATGTTTTCGTTAGATAAAGGTAAAACATTTATTCAAGCTGAAGTGACCAGTTATGCTGCCGTGGCACCAGAGCTAGTGGAACGTTTTATTGGGATAGATGATAGCTCATTAGAGTTAACGTTCACAGATATACGGCCAGAAAACTCAAGCGGATTTACCAATACAATTACTGTTTCAGGCAATACCGGTTACTTTATTTTAAATAATGGCAATGTACTCTTTGGTGAAACGGTTTTTTATGATAATGGAATATCGTTGATTGATAAAAAACCTCGCAATCATCATAAGCAAAAATTTCATTCATTGTTTGGTATAGATCCTAGTTTTTTACTTAAAAAAGATCCTGATATGAGCGGAGTACAATTCGGTAAGTATTGGGAAATTTATTATCAACCGGTTTATTTGGAACGTATTAAATCCGCTAGAAATATCAAACCCGAACCTTACCAAGGTTGGAACAAAATACGTTGTGAGGTTGGGGCGGAAAGGTAATGATGCTAGCAATATTTAAAAACGTAAAAGGCACATTAGAGCATGGTAATTACTATGATTCGGGTCGAAAAGTTGCCATTTTTTATAAACCGTCGTTGGCAGAAACACAAAAAGATCACCCAGAATGGATTTATAAAAAAACAACATCCAAACAAGTAGAATCAATTTGTCTTGATAAAGAGCAAAAATCATCAAATGGGAAAAGTTCAGGAATAATATTAAGAAAAAACGTACCCGACTCGCTTTTAGTGGCAATTAAACAATGTAAACAATATCAGACAGGTGATGTACAGACCGCGCCTTTTTGGTCGACAGAACGGATCATTAATGGTGAAGAAGTTCCCGAAACCATGATCTATACTGTTGATGACCCAACCGGTAAAACTAAACTGAGTCGAACGGTACATTATAATGATATCTACCATGTTAAGCCTGAACAGTTGGAGGAACTAAAACAACGTACTTATGAAACAAAAATACAGCGACCAAATTATATTCCGCCAATAACAAATCCTTATGACATTATTGGGCAACCATTAATCACAGATGAAATTTTATTACAAAAACTCAATGATGATTTACAACTATCCGATAGGGGTATCAAAGGCTTTCGATATATAGGTAACAGCGATATGGGGAAAGATAAAGATGAAATCAAAGTCTATTATTATTTATCCCAACAACAGTTCCAAGAAGCTATCGGTGATCTTGTTGATAGTGAAGCCGATGTCAGTTCCCATCACTCAGGTATTACCAATAATAAAGAGGCACCGGCTAAAATTATGGCTTATGATTTAGCCATTGGTATAGTCAAAGATATTACCCCCAAAAAACAGCAAAAACTTTATGAATGGCGAGCATTAGCCGATTGGCGCCATCCCGAAAATATTGATGAAGATACGACACAATATGTTCGTTATGGTCTGTTGCCGCCAGACTTAAAAAAAGCGCTGCATTATCCAGATAAGCATATGCCCATAGGTGATAATTTTGTTGAAAATAGTTTTTATCATGGCAGTATTCGACCTGATTATTCTCCGGTAGTTAGTATTTCTAGTGAGGTAAATCGTGGTATAGAACTGTCTAAAGAAAAATATAAAAAATTAAGCAAAGCCGCACAATGGTTAATGCCCGAACCTGATTTAAAGGAGTGCTAAATGCTGGCAATATTCTATTTATTGGTGACGATTAGCCTATTTATATACAGTTTTAACAACCAAAATCGGTTATTACAGAGACTGAGTTACAGTGTTTTTTTAATCTGCTTTTTAGCAACAGTGCCTTTGCCGGGTAAAGATAGAATCGCTTTCGGATCGCCAACACAAGTGGTATTTCGCTTTGATAAATACCGCACACTTCAGCTTACAGGTTCAAGGTGTCAGGGGCGGTTATATTATATTGATGAGCAAAAGCAAATCTATTCAGAATTAGCACTCCATTCTGCACGGGTAATCACTGAGCCCTTTGCCCATATGGCTGAAGATTATATTTTTATTCCCGATGAACAATATTCCTCAATAGATTATTCCCGAGATGGTGGACGAACATTTACAACGACACATATCGAAATTGAATATAATGAAAACTATTATCGTCCTAAACCGGAAACAATTGAAAAAATAATGGTAGTGAATAATCAAATGTTTTTACTGGATAAAAATAAAGGGATCTATCACTCGCCTAAACCATTTGGTACCAGTATTGGTTATGATTTATTAGCAAAATATAATTTAGCTTTATTTGATGGGTATGCGCGTTATATGGGCGCGCGTTGGGATAATCCACCACAAGCTATGCCAAGTATGCCAGCTAGTTATCAAGGTTGGGATAGTTGGCAATGCGATCTCAATTTAAAACAAGAGATGATTATCCATAATCGCTACACACCTTTTCATCATTTACAAAAAAGGTTACGCAGTTTAATGGGATTAAGTTTTAATGAGGCAGAGCATGACGTATAAATTGAAGGCTTATTTTATCTATTTGGTTTTAATACCCGTACTGATTTGGATTGGTATTTATCTTATTGGCTTTGCTTTACCAGAAGATATTGAAAAAAAGGGGTTAGATATACCCATGCCAGAGCCAAGGGCAGGTTATGAAATTATCTTTCCTTATACCTTTAATACCCATAGCACAATTAGTCATTACCATGTGGCAACCTTTTATTATTTAAGTGAAAAACGGCAAGTGATATACCGTTATGATGAAAATCGCTATTTAGAGCTGCAAGGCGAAAATTGCGAAGGGTTGATTTGGTATCATGATAAGGCAAATAATATTCATACTCGAATCAATACGCCATTTTTTACCTACGATAAACTTCCCAAATTTAACTATTATAATCCCGGTAAAGACTATATTGCCATCCCCGCGAATGATATGTCATTTGTGATGTTTTCGTTAGATAAAGGTAAAACATTTATTCAAGCTGAAGTGACCAGTTATGCTGCCGTGGCACCAGAGCTAGTGGAACGTTTTATTGGGGTGGATGATAAACCATTAACTTCCACATTTACCGATTTTTCGCGTTCAAACACCTTTACTAATTCAATTACTGTTTCAGGCAATACCGGTTACTTTATTTTAAATAATGGCAATGTGCTCTTTGGTGAAACGGTTTTTTATGATAATGGAATATCGTTGATTGATAAAAAACCTCGCAATCATCATGAACAAATGTTTCATTCATTGTTTGGCATAGATCCTAGTTTTTTACTTAAAAAAGATCCTGATATGAAAGGAAAACAACGATTCGGTAAGTATTGGGAAATTTATTATCAACCGGTTTATTTGGAACGTATTAAATCCGCTAGAAATATCAAACCCGAACCTTACCAAGGTTGGAACAAAATACGTTGTGAGGTTGGGGCGGAAAGGTAATGATGCTAGCAAATTGTTATTTATTTTTGATTTTAAGCCTATTTATCTATAGCCACTAGAAACATATTACGATGGGCTTGTGTTACCAATGACAGAATTAGAACAACTGAAAATAGAAATATTAACCAAGGATTAACCGATGTCTAATACACATACTTCAGATGATAGTATCGCCGAGGTTGACGGTGTGATTGGTTTACCCGCAAACTCTACTGATGCCATGCTAACCCAAAATGTTTGCGTGCCTGCGCCATTGCCATGTATTGTGATTTTGATTCATGGCGTGAATGATGTTGGCGAAGCATTCCCAAATTTAGATAAAGGGATTTGTGAGGGATTAAATAAGCGTTTAGGGCGTTGTGATTTAAAGCCTAACAAGTGGCAATGGGCTAAAGTTGATGATGACGACTTTTCACCCAGAATGCAGATGTTAACTGAGTGGGAAGAAACAGCAAAAATTAATCCACCACTAAAACCTAAGGTAGAAAAACATAAAGGTAATTCGCCTGTTATTCCATTTTATTGGGGTTATAAACCGGTCGATGTTGATACTTACTATAGTGAACAAGAAGCCTATAAAGCCAGATTAGAAAAAGGTAAGCCAGATGAACTACCTTATGATGCCTATTGGATTGAACAAGAGACTAAAGAACTGGCTGAAATTTATGGTTTTTCAAAATTAAATCATGATCATTTTGGTAATTGGATCGATTACCATTTTACTCGCAATGGTGGTCCTTTTTCGGATGCAACCACCTGCATTCCCGATATGTATGGTCCAGGGTTTACCTCGTTTACTAATTTAGTTGCCCGATTGGGATCACAAAAAGGGGCTAAAGCTTATTACAATCCACATCGCATCTATATGGTGTTTGCCGCTCGTCGCTTAGCCAATTTAATTATTAAAATTAGAGAAGATAAAAAGTTGAAGGAAGCACCAATCAATATTGTGGCGCATAGTCAAGGGACAATTATTACCATGCTAGCTAATATGATGCTAGCTGAGGAAGGTTATTTACCGGCTGATTGTGTGATACTTGCACACTCACCGTATGCTTTTGATTACACTTTTTTAGAATCACAATCGAAAGAATCTGGCATGGGGGTGCAAACTAACAAAGCGCGTAAGCAAACCTTTATTAATTTTGTGCAAGCCATAAAAGATGGGCAAAAGTTAAGAATAAATAAATATGAAGATCCCGAAACGTTAATTGAAAAAGGGGTTGCTGCTAAAACTATTAAAGGCGGTATGCTCAATCCTTCAAAGCAGGATTATGATTTTACCAATCCGCTTTATTGTCGAAATAACTTTGGCAAAGTGTATAACTACTTTAGTCCCAATGATCAAGTGGTTTCATTGCGTAGTGTTGAGGGCATGGGCTGGCAAGGTATACCTAATCACGTATTTAATCAATGTGGTGACAATTTAAAGCAACGTGCATTTGGTCATCGTATGACTGTGGGTGAAGAGCCCGCTAAATTTATCTGTTTCAGACCAAAAGGAGCCTTTGAAATAGCCGTGCCTGAATACCTTGATAAAAAGGCGTTAAAGGATAGACAGATCGATATTATAAAAAAATATGATGCCGAACAAGAAAGCTTTTCTTTTATGTATAAAATGCATATTTATTTAACTAAAGATGAAATCGCGTTAGTCAATCAACATAACCCCATTGAGAATGGCAGCTTTGTTCACGGCTATTACGATAATATTAAAGATAAAATTATTATTTATTATAAAGTAGATGACAAAATTATTGCGCAATTGGAACAAGATAAGGAGCATGGTGTTTATTCGCCAACTGAAACGGGATCGGTTAGTAATGCGAGATATCAAGTTAGAGAAAAGTTGAATATTAATGGTGAACAAGTTCCTGAACCAATTATTTATACCGGATGTGGAAAAAGTGCGAAAACAAAATTAGCTAAAGCGATTTATTATAATGATCTGTTTTTAGATAAAAATAAATATGATGAACATGAAAGGTGGTATAAAGAATCTGACGAGTATAAACCTTATCCTAAATATGAATTTTATTATCCTTATCCAGATAGACCCAAAAAACGCATCGGTAGTTCTAATCATTCACTTGATAGTGTTTATTATTATCCATGGCCTCGAGACAGATTAAATGAGCATCCGGAATGGTTGCCAGGATTTGCCCATTTTCGTTTTACAGATGATCCGCATAAATTCGAGGTATGGTGTTTTCCGTCTGGTGAAGAACTGAAACAAAAGGTTTATGAATATGTCCAAAAACAGACAGAGCAAGCTGAAGACAGTTCCCATCATTCAGGTATTACCTTAAACGAGCAAGTCCCTTCTCATATAATGGCATTTGATCTTGCGTTGGGCGAAGTCAATATTTGCAGTAAACAAAACCGCCGAACGTGGCAACAATTAATTCACCTTGCCGATTGGCGATCACCAGAAAATGAAGACTCAGACACAATAAAGTATAAAAATGATGGTATTTTGCCAACCCCAATTAAGTCGATGATGCATCTATTACAGGGGAAAGTCCCAGACGGTGTAATAAATGAATTTAAGCAGGTTGAAACTATTTATCAAATGGCTTTGCTTGTTGGTGGTGGAAGTATTATAACGAAAGTAGCTGCTAAACAAGTCGTTAAACTAGCGGTCACAGTGGGTGGTAAAGTTTTTGGTTTCTATATTAATCCAGAACAACAATGGCCACTGCCAGTGCCTGATACAGAAAGGAGAAGTTAACCGATGATGTTAGCAATACTATCGACCCTTATTGGGGGAGCATTATTTATTATTATGCTAATTAAGCAATATCATGAGCGATGGCAAATGGTGAGTTATCTGTTCTTTATCTTGGGGATATTGGCACTTTCGCCAGTTAATAATATACGAAAGCCTACCATTGTTCCTCCTTCGCAAATTGTGTACCGTTTTGATGAAAACCGTTATATTTTATTGACAGGTTATCGATGTGAAGGGCAAGCTTATTTTATTGACGATAAAGAACAAGTTTATTTCAGCATAGCACCTCATTCTTGGCGTATTTACACTGAACCCTATCGACATCCAGCTAAAAATTATATTTCTATTCCTTATTCTGATCTTGCAGGCTTTGAAACCTCAATTGATGGGGGGCGTTCATTTAGAAGTACCCATTTAGGGGTTGGTCATTATTTAGGTAATCATGATTCACCGCAATACGATGTGGTTAATGATCAGGCTTTTATTTTAGGCAAAGATGGTCAGCTTTATGTATCAGAAGCGCCATTTGGCACCAAAGGTTGGAGTATGTTATCGAAAAAAAAACAGCTTGAACAAGAAGCTATTTTAGGCAGAAGCCAAATTATCCCCGAAAGTATTCCCCCAATTCCAAGTGACTATACCGGTTGGGATAAAATGCGCTGTGATTATAATGCCAAAGGAACTAAATTGCCCGATAACCATACTGTGTTAGAGGTCTATCAACACTTGTTAGGCACAGCGAAATAAGGAATTAAGGCATGAAACAGAAAATAACTAAATTGTTGATAATGTTATTTGTTGTACCCGTGGTTTTGGTTGTGATTTTATCGACTTTTGCTCCATTCCCCTCCACCGAGCCAATGCCACTTATGCGGCCTAAACCATTACCTAAAGAAGGCTATCAACTCTTTTATTATGTAACCAATAATGGATTTGTTGTTAAAAATTCCTTTTATTATGTCAGTAAAAAGCGGCAGGTGATTTATCGTTATGATGCCGATCGTTATTTAGAGCTACAAGGCGAAAATTGCAGTGGATTGATTTGGTATCATGATGATAAAAATAATATTCATACCTTAATTACCAAACGATTTTATACAGCTTATCATTTACCGAAATTTAACTACTATAACCCCGGCAAACAGTATATTGCCATTCCCACCAATGATCTGTCTGATTTTGTTTTTTCAGTCGATGGTGGCAGACATTTTATAAAAGCGATGGTGTCCCCAATGGCAGCTGTACCAGGAGAAGAGGTTGATTATTTTATTGGGGTGGATGATTCGCCTATTCAGGAATTTTATACTTGGCTTGGGAAAAAAAATACGCCGATTACTATTTCGGGTAATACCGGCTATTTTGTTTTAAAAAATCATGAGGTGATATTTGGCGCATCTTATGAATATGATGACTTTGATTATGAACATGGGTTAAGAAATTTTCAGATTTTTTACCCATCATCGGCGTTTTCTGATAAAAGAGTTAGAGATGGCTCTAGATTTGGTGCCTATGATAGCCTTATTGATAATAAAGAATATCAATTACGGGTAAATTCAATAAAAAATCTAAAACCCGAACCTTACCAAGGTTGGGACAAAATACGTTGTGAGGTTGGGGCGGAAAGGTAATGATGATGTTAGCAATACTATCGACCCTTATTGGGGGAGCGTTATTTATTATTCTGGTAATTAAGCAATATCGTGAGCGATGGCAAATGGTGAGTTATCTGTTCTTTATCTTGGGGATATTGGCACTTTCGCCAGTTAATAATATACGAAAGCCTACCATTGTTCCTCCTTCGCAAATTGTGTACCGTTTTGATGAAAACCGTTATATTTTATTGACAGGTTATCGATGTGAAGGGCAAGCTTATTTTATTGATGATAAAGAGCAAGTTTATTACCTTTTAGCCGCTCATTCTTGGGATCTATATACAGAGCCTTATCGGCATCCAGCAAAAAACTATCTTTCAATCCCATTGTCGGATGTGTCAGCAATATATACTTCCATTGATGGGGGGCGTTCATTTAGAAGTATCCATTTAGAGGTTGGACATTATTTAGGTAATCATGATTCACCGCAATACGATGTGGTGAATGATCAGGCTTTTATTTTAAGCAAAGATGGTCAGCTTTATGTATCAGAAGCGCCATTTGGCACCAAAGGTTGGTATATGTTATCGAAAAAAGAACAGCTTGAACAAGAAGCTATTTTAGGCAGAAGCCAAATTATCCCCGAAAGTATTCCCCCAATTCCAAGTGACTATACTGGTTGGGATAAAATGCGCTGTGATTATAATGCCAAAGGAACTCAATTGCCCGATAACCATACCGTGTTAGAGGTCTATCAACACTTGTTAGGCACAGCTAAATAAGGAATTAAGGCATGAAACAGAAAATAACAAAATTGTTGATAATGTTATTTGTTGTACCCGTGGTTTTGGTCGTGATTTTATCGACTTTTGCGCCATTCCCCTCCACCGAGCCAATGCCGCTTATGCGCCCTAAACCATTACCCAAAGAAGGCTATCAATTATTCCATAGTATTGCTAGAAATGGTGATGTGCTAGATTATTCCTTTTATTATGTCAGTAAAAAGCGGCAGGTGATTTATCGTTATGACACCGATCGTTATTTAGAGCTACAAGGCGAAAATTGCAGTGGATTGATTTGGTATCATGATGATAAAAATAATATTCATACCTTAATTACCGAACGATTTTATACAGCTTATCATTTACCGAAATTTAACTACTATAACCCCGGCAAACAGTATATTGCCATTCCCACCAATGATCTGTCTGATTTTGTTTTTTCAGTCGATGGTGGCAGACATTTTATAAAAGCGATGGTGTCCCCAATGGCAGCTGTACCAGGAGAAGAGGTTGATTATTTTATTGGGGTGGATGATTCGCCTATTCAGGAATTTTATACTTGGCTTGGGAAAAAAAATACGCCGATTACTATTTCGGGTAATACCGGCTATTTTGTTTTAAAAAATCATGAGGTGATATTTGGCGCATCTTATGAATATGATGACTTTGATTATGAAAATGGGTTAAGAAATTTTCAGATTTTTTACCCATCATCGGCGTTTTCTGATAAAAGAGTTAGAGATGGCTCTAGATTTGGTGCCTATGATAGCCTTATTGATAATAAAGAATATCAATTACGGGTAAATGCAATAAAAAATCTAAAACCCGAACCTTACCAAGGTTGGGACAAAATACGTTGTGAGGTTGGGGCGGAAAGGTAATGATGATGTTAGCAATACTATCGACCCTTATTGGGGGAGCGTTATTTATTATTATGCTAATTAAGCAATATCGTGAGCGATGGCAAATGGTGAGTTATCTGTTCTTTATCTTGGGGATATTGGCACTTTCGCCAGTTAATAATATACGAAAGCCTACCATTGTTCCCCCTTCGCAAATTGTATACCGTTTTGATGAAAATCGTTATATTTTATTGACAGGCTATCGATGTGAAGGACAAGCTTATTTTATTGATGATAAAGAACAAGTTTATTACCTTTTAGCTGCTCATTCTTGGCGTATTTACACTGAACCCTATCGGCATCCAGCAAAAAACTATCTTTCAATCCCATTGTCGGATGTGTCGGCAATATATACTTCCATTGATGGAGGGCGTTCATTTAGAAGTACCGATTTAGGGGTTGGGCATTATTTAGGTAATCATGATTCACCGCAATACGATGTGGTGAATGATCAGGCTTTTATTTTAAGCAAAGATGGTCAGCTTTATGTATCAGAAGCGCCATTTGGCACCAAAGGTTGGAGTATGTTATCGAAAAAAAAACAGCTTGAACAAGGAGCTATTTTAGGCAGAAGCCAAATTATCCCCGAAAGTATTCCCCCAATTCCAAGTGACTATACCGGTTGGGATAAAATGCGCTGTGATTATAATGCCAAAGGAACTCAATTGCCCGATAACCATACCGTGTTAGAGGTCTATCAACACTTGTTAGGCACAGCTAAATAAGGAATTAAGGCATGAAACAGAAAATAACTCAATTGTTGATAATGTTATTTGTTGTACCCGTAGTTTTGGTTGTGATTTTATCGACTTTTGCGCCATTCCCCTCCACCGAGCCAATGCCACTGATGCGCCCTAAACCATTACCGAAAGAAGGCTATCAATTATTCCATAGTATTGCCAGAAATGGTGATGTGCTAGATTATTCCTTTTATTATGTCAGTAAAAAGCGGCAGGTGATTTATCGTTATGACGCCGATCGTTATTTAGAGCTACAAGGCGAAAATTGCAGTGGATTGATTTGGTATCATGATGATAAAAATAATATTCATACCTTAATTACCGAACGATTTTATACAGCTTATCATTTACCGAAATTTAACTACTATAACCCCGGCAAACAGTATATTGCCATTCCCACCAATGATCTGTCTGATTTTGTTTTTTCAGTCGATGGTGGCAGACATTTTATAAAAGCGATGGTGTCCCCAATGGCAGCTGTACCAGGAGAAGAAGTTGATTACTTTATTGGGGTGGATGATTCGCCAATTGAGGATACTTATTATGAACCAGAAAAACCAAATACACCGATTACTATTTCGGGTAATACCGGCTATTTTGTTTTAAAAAATCATGAGGTGATATTTGGGGCTTCTTATAGATATAATCGAATTGATTATGAACATGGATTAAGCAACTATCAAATTTTTTACCCATCAGCGGCGTTTTCTGATAAAAGAGTTAGGGATGGTTCTAGGTTTGGTGCTTATAAAAAAATGCTCAATAATAAAGAATATCAATTACGGGTAAATTCAATAAAAAATCTAAAACCCGAACCTTACCAAGGTTGGGACAAAATACGTTGTGAGGTTGGGGCGGAAAGGTAAAAATATTTTAGACTAATTTTAGGAATGACTTTATGAAAGGTGTAATTCGATTAGGCGATCCGCATTCCCATGGAGGATGTGTGATAAGTGCATCTGGTGCTATTTTTGATGGTAAGCCAGTTGCATTAGTTGGCGATCAGGTATCGTGTCCGATAAAGGGACATGGTGTAAATAATATTGTTGACGGGCATCCGACTTGGAAAATGTATAATCGATCTGTTGCCATTAATGGTTGTAAAGCCGCTTGTGGCTGTGAGCTTATTTCAACATTATCTGTTGTAGGGAGTGAAGCATGAAATGGAGAGTACCTAACATACCAGAAAAAGCACTACCTAAGAATTTTTCTATCTGGATTTATTTATTGGTTTTTGTATTGAGCACCATTTTTTTTGAATTTATAGTGTTACTCATTAATGAAAATAGTGTGCTATCTAATTTATTGTTAGGGGGCTTTTATCTTGTTATCGTACCGCTATTTTTTAGTTTATCTATAACAGGGTTTATTTATAGTTATTACCATTCACAATTAATTAAAGCTCTATTTTTTAATTTAAATATTAAAAATAAACTAGCAAGATGGCAGATATGGGCAAGAAAATCAATTGGGTTAGTTGATTATTGTTATTTAACAGAAATCGATAATCTTGCTTTAAAAGTTATGGGGCTAGAAGGCAGTCAACCAATGAATCCCGATAAAGTAATGCCGATTTCAGTTATACATGAAATGAGTAGTTCACCACTATTTTATGTGTTTGAAAAAATTATTATGCCAATGAAAGCTAAAATTAATAGCTTGTCAAAAATCAAAGTGCTATTAAATATGACTCAAAGTTCAGATGCTGCGGTTATGATTTTAGCTAATTATTGTCGTTCAAATCATATTAATATTAACGAGTCTGATATTGTGTTATCCGATTGCATACCTTCGCCTGAAATCATCCATGAATGGATAGATACAAAATATGATGAATCTATTTTAATGATTAATTTAGTATACGATGTTAAGAACCAATTATCTTTTAGTGAATATTGCTGTGCATTATTATTTTCTAATGTTAAGAAAGCATTAAATCTTTCCAAATTAAGAGTGTTTCGACCTCTTAAAACCGAACTTACTGATTTAAGTGATGATATTGGTTATTTAATTAAAGCCGAGCAGGTTGAAAAGAAACGAGTTAATCAATTATGGACGACATCTTTATCTTCTTCTGCATTAAATATTTTAAAGGAGACATTTTTTGATATTAATGGCGAAATTATAATTGCGCCAAATAAAGTTTATCCATTAGATCTTAATTTAGGTAAATTAAGCGAAAGCCATGCATGGCTTGCATTAGCACTGGCTGCTGATGGGGTAAATCAAGGACAAAAGGGGCAAATGATTGCTGCGCAAGGAAGTAATGAAATTTATATTATGCAAGTATCTGATAGAACCGTCCAACGTATCGAAGAAAATGATGAATTATTGATTTTCCCAACGGCTTATTTTTTTAGTCTTGTTTTTTGCCTGTATTCTATTGTTGCTTTATTGGCTATTAATTATATTGAATTAAAGGAAATATTATCAATAATTGTTTTGAGTACTTTTTTATCGGTGATTGCAGTTTGTATTCCTCTTTATTTTAAAATACAGCGTTATCAAGAAGAGTTTGATAAAATTTGGTTTGAATCGTTTAGATGATTACTTAAAGGTCGTTTGTATGGGATAAGTGATGTGAGTTGCTGTGTGAATGGTATTCCACTTGGCACGGTAATTTGGATTTTGAAATTGGATAAGTGACGTTAGTTAGCCTCAGCTTTATAACGTCATTGTTGCGATACTCTAAAAAGGAAGTACCAACTATACATTTAACCCTCGTTGAACATTCATCGAGGGGGGTAAAAATAGATGTGGTGTGGTATCAAGTTTTTACTGAAACGTAGGTGTTATCTGAAACTTTTTGACAAAAAATTAGTTTTTTGCTGTCTTTTTTACTCGCTCAACAAACATCATCACCACAAAAGCAATAACCGTTAAATAGATGATGTAAGCTCCATAAGTTGCTAACATATCAATCAGTGAACGCCCTCGCATGGCAAAATCACGGAAAAATCGAAATAACCAAACTAATGGAAACGCGTGGCTAACGTAGTATGTCCAAATAGGCATAATACCCACTGCCATTGTTGATCCTCCCATAATAAACCCCGGCGGAACTAAAAAGATCATTCTGCCCGCGCCTTCACCCGGATTATTTGTTGTCCAAGAAAGTAAAAAGGCTAACCAACCAAAGGCAAGTCCTGTCATAAATACACTTGGCACAAACGCGAAATAGTTACCTTCAAAACGTAGTTGCCCAAATATTACTAGTATAGCGGTAATAAGGGTTAATGCGGTTGTGTAAAATAGCGCATAAGGGATTGTTCTTGCTAATAAGGATAAGAAGCCTCTTTCTATAGCCATTTGCCACATACCAGTAACTTTTAATCGGCCAATAATCATCAATGAAGTTAACCCGTAAGTCAGTGATGAGAAAAAGTAAACAAAATAAATAATTGTCGAAATTGTCGATGAACTTGCCGGATTAAACAGGTAGCGTGTTTTTAGTTGCATGGGTGATAAGGTTGCTTCAATGCCTTCTTTACCAAGCCCTAATGCGGCAATTTTACCAATACTCAGTTCGGCACCTAATTCAGGAATATATTCATTAAGGCTTTGAAGTACTTTAGCATTTTGTGCATCATTGGTGTCATCAGCAAAATAACCTAGGCGAACGGTTTGATCGCCTTTTTTTAAGCTTTTTTCTAAGCCTTTAGGAATATATAAAACACCTAAATTACGGTCGTGTGAAACTAACGTTATCGGGTTTACTGGCGATCTTATCACTTCCGTCACTTCAATGTAAGGTGATGTATTGACTTTACTAATTAATTCCGTCGAATAATTTGAGCCGTCAAGATCAATCACTGCAATTTTACCTTCAAATACGGCTCCGTGACTTAATACGATTGAAAATACCAGTGAAACAATTGCCGCTAAGCCAAGCGAAACTTTATAATAAGGGATAAAGTGACCCGACAACATGGCGTCAAGTTCTTCGAGCATAGATTTAATGATGTTTTGCATCATTGATCCACCTCAAGTGTCATTCCGGTTAATAGCTTTGGAATTGACTCTATATAAATTCTAACTTGATAAGAGGTTAGATCGGCTTGGCCGCGTTCTCGTGTCATACGTAAATCGGCAAATGATGGCGCAGCGGTGGCAAAGCGGACTTTACCTTTTACTTCTTTATTCAGCGCAATCACATTAGCGGTGACAGTTGTGTCAGGTTGATAATCATTCACCATTTTTTCATTCACATAAATGTCGATATATTTACGGTTAGTTTCTAACAATACTGCGGGTGCGCCGTTTGGTACCATTTCGCCATCTTCAAACATCAGTTTTAATATTTTTCCATCTTCAGGTGCTCTTAACGTTAGTCGTTCATAATTGAGTTGTAACTGTTTTAATTCAGCTTCACCTTGCGCAAGTTGTGCTTTAAGCTGTGCTAATTGATTTTGGCGATTTTGGAGTTTTTGCCGAGCAATTAAGATGGACTTTAATGTCATGCCGGTTGCATTTTGTGTTTGTTCAAATTGGCTTATTTGTTCTGGTGTTGCGCCAATCATTAAAGTCGATAATTGACTTTCAATTTGCACAACTTGCATTTTTGCATTAATAAATGCATTACGTGCATTATCAAGTTGTGACTGTGAGTTGCCACCTGTTTTTCGTAATTGGGTTTGGCGATCAAATTCAGTCTTCGCTAAATTTTGAGCAGATTTTGCTGCTTCTAAATTGGCTTGTACTTCTTCAATTTTGCGCCAAGTTGTTAATTCTGAAAGGTTAGTCTCGTTTTCCGTAATTTCAATGGTTGCTTGTTCTTGATTGACTGCTGCTTTTTGACTATCAACTAAAGCTTGTAAGCGATCGATAGCCAGCTTGGTATCGATATCTTCTAATTGCATTAACCGATCACCTTTTTTTACCATTTGTGACTCTTGCACAAATCGTTGGGTGACTTTTCCGCCGACATTTTGAAAGGCAATATTAATTTCGTCAGCCGTTAATACGCCAGATTTAATGCTTTTGGCAACAGATACCGCATCATTTCTTGAACCTACAAAAATTAAAAATGAGCCAAACATTAGCAGAAGTAAAAAGATAACAGGAATTTTGACATTTTTTTTCATATATAGCTTATTTTCCATTTATTTAGTCAGCTAACTATTTAAGTAAAAAGAATGACTTTAATGATTAAAGTCCGTTATTTTCGTAATAATTTACGCAACATCGCGATTAAAGACTCTTGTTCTTGCGGGTTTAGCACCTGCGCAAAAGCGCGAATCGATTTAAGGTGGTTAGGTAATGCCTCTTGAATCAGCCTTTCACCTGCATCTGTTAAAGTGATTAGGCGAGAACGCCCATCTTCACCGCTTTTTGTCATCGAGATTAAAGGCTTTGGAGATGCCAGCATTCGTTTAACCATGACTGATACCGTCGCCGGTGTTACGCCAATGCGCAAAGCAAGATCGCTGGCACAGGTTTCACCTTCTGAAAACAGTGACATCAATAAGGCAAATTTCCCCTCAGAAACGCCGTAATCTTTATCTAATTGTGCATAGATATTCGCGCGAATGAGATCGGCGGTTGTGATTAAACTTAAAACCAGATCAACACCAGAAACTTCAACAATATCATTATTAAATCTTTGTGCACGCGCTAAGGTTTCACGTGAAGGAAGCTTTCTTGAATTGTAATTCAATTATCATTACTCAATTTATTTAGTCGGCTAATTATAAACATTTAATTGTGGTTGGCAACTTTTTTAGCTGTTTTTATCGATTTGCTGGGTCATTAAGTCGAGTATTTTGATAGGCATTTTTGATTTTTATCTATTTTTAAACAAGCCTTAACTTCAAATTATGACTTCAACAATCACTCTTACCACTAAAGTAGTAATCCTTGAGGGTAGTTATAATCTGTACCAAGTTTCATACAATGTTATCAAAATAAAATTAAATCATTAAATTAAAATAAAATTGGAGTTTTTGTATGAGTAAAACCAATCTCGTTATTATTGGTAATGGGATGGTTGGGCATCGTTTTGTTGAAGAATTAATCGATAAAATGCAGTCCAATCAATTCAATATTACTATTTTTTGTGAAGAGCCACGTCTTGCCTATGATCGGGTGCATCTTTCTTCTTATTTTTCTGGGCATACTGCCGAAGCACTTTCTCTGGTTCGCGAAGGATTATACAAAGAGAATAATATTAATGTTTTACTTAATGAACGGGCTATTTTAATCAATCGTCAGCGTAAGGAAGTCCATTCTCAACAAGGGCGAATTGTTGCTTATGATAAATTGATTATTGCGACAGGCTCTTATCCTTGGGTGCCGCCGATTAAAGGTGCTGAGGGGTCTGATTGTTTTGTTTATCGTACGATTGAAGATCTTGATGCCATTCGCGAATGTGCAAAGCGTTGTAAAAAAGGCGCTGTTGTGGGCGGTGGGTTACTAGGGCTTGAAGCTGCGGGCGCTTTGAAAAACTTAGGTATGCAAACGCATGTGGTTGAGTTTGCCCCAGTGCTTATGGCTGAACAGCTTGATGTACAAGGCGGAGAACAATTACGTCGTAAAATTGAGGAGATGGGTGTCGGGGTTCACACCAGTAAAAATACCCAAGAAATAATTCATACACCTGAAGGTAAAATCATGCAATTTGCAGATGGTTCTTCACTTGAAATCGATTTTATTGTTTTTTCAACCGGCATTAGAGCAAACGATAAATTAGCTCAACAATGCGAGTTAGAAATCGGTCCTCGTGGTGGGATTGTGATTAATGATTATTGCCAAACATCGGATTCTGATATTTATGCTATTGGTGAATGCGCTTGTTGGCAAAGCAAGGTTTTTGGTTTGGTTGCACCCGGCTATAAAATGGCTCAGATTGCTTTAGCGCATTTAATGGGTCAAGCCGATAAATTTGAAGGCGCCGATATGAGCGCTAAGCTAAAACTGATGGGTGTCGATGTTGGCAGTATTGGTGATGCTAAAGCGAAAACAGTGGGGAGTCGTAGCTATGTTTACTTAGATGAGACAACGCCAGTTTATAAAAAATTAGTTGTTTCGAGTGATAATAAAAAGCTCTTGGGTGCGGTATTGGTCGGCGATACGTCGGATTATAGTAATTTATTACAATTAATGCTTAATGATATGGATCTCCCCGAACACCCAGATACGTTGATACTACCAGCACATGCAGGCGCAAAGCCGACTATGGGTGTTGATGCGCTTCCTGATTCAGCACAAATTTGTTCTTGTTTTGATGTGACTAAAGAAAAAATTATCCATGCGATTAATGCAGGTTGTCATACAGTTGCAGCCATTAAGGCAGAAACAAAAGCTGGAACGGGATGTGGTGGCTGTATCCCACTTGTTACGCAAATTCTTAATTTGGAATTAGCTAAACAAGGGATTGAGGTCAGTGATGCCTTATGTGAACATTTTAAATACTCGCGCCAAGAGTTATATCATTTAATTCGTGTTGAGGGCTTAAAGTCATTTGATGAAGTGATTAAAAAACATGGTAATGGCTACGGTTGTGAGGTTTGTAAACCCACGGTTGGATCGTTATTAGCCTCATGTTGGAATGATTATATACTTAAAGATAATTTGATTCCTTTGCAAGATAGTAATGATATTTTCTTAGGTAATATTCAAAAAAATGGTACTTATTCTGTTATTCCTCGCAGTGCCGGTGGCGAAATTACACCAGAAGGATTAATTGCCATTGGTCAAATCGCTAAAAAATATCAACTCTATTCTAAAATTACCGGCTCACAGCGTATTGGTCTATTTGGCGCACAAAAAGATGATCTGCCGGCTATTTGGAAAGAGCTTATTGAGGCGGGTTTTGAGAGTGGCTATGCTTATGCTAAAGCGTTAAGAATGGCAAAAACCTGTGTGGGTAGCACTTGGTGTCGATTTGGTGTAGGCGATAGTGTGGGATTGGGGGTAGAACTCGAAAACCGCTATAAAGGTATTCGTGCACCACATAAATTTAAACTGGGTGTATCTGGTTGTACGCGTGAATGTGCCGAAGCTCAAGGTAAAGATATTGGGGTGATTGCCACTGAAAAGGGATGGAATCTTTATGTTTGCGGTAACGGGGGAATGAAGCCTCGTCACGCCGATTTACTTGCTGCGGATCTCGATAAAAACACACTAATTCAATTTATTGACCGTTTTTTGATGTTCTATATTCGTACTGCAGATAAATTACAGCGAACGTCAGTTTGGCTTGAAAATCTAGAAGGTGGTATTGATTATTTACGCAGTGTCATTATAGACGATAAGTTAGGTGTTAATGCAGAGCTAGAAAGTGAGATGGCGCGCTTACGTAAATTAATGGTATGCGAATGGAAAGAAACGGTTGAAAATAATGCAAACCAAATTCGATTTGCGCACTTTATTAACAGCAGCAAACGTGATGAGAATGTCCAAATTGTACCTGAACGCGATCAGCATCGACCAGCTACAGCCGAAGAACGTAAAGTAATGTTAGGGGAATAATATGAGTCAATGGATAACTATTTGTAAACTTGATGATATTTTGCCAGGCACTGGCGTTTGTGCTCTTGTCGGTAATGATCATGTTGCTATCTTCCGTCCTTATAATAATGCTGAGCTTTATGCGATTAGTAATATTGATCCTTTTGCTAAGGCAAGTGTTTTATCTCGTGGCATTATTGCGGAGCATGAAAATCAGTTATGGGTGGCAAGCCCGCTGAAAAAACAACGTTTTCGTTTAAAAGATGGCTATTGTTTTGAAGATGAACAATACTCGATCGCTCATTATGAAGTCATCGTTAATGATGATGGGATGGTACAAGTAAAGTCGCACTAAACCTATTTTTAAAAGGATAAAGTTGTTATGTATACTGAAACGATTAATAAATGTGCAGCCAATGCTGCGCGCATTGTTCGTTTGGCAAAAACGAATCCATTTGGTTTTTGGGTAAGTTCTGCTATGGCTGGGGCTTATGTAGGGCTTGGTATTATTTTAATTTTTACTCTAGGAAATCTCGTTGATCCTGCAATGAGACCGTTAGTTATGGGAGCAACGTTTGGTATTGCATTAACGTTGGTTGTTATAGCCGGATCGGAATTATTTACTGGGCATACCATGTTTTTAACGCTTGGTGTTAAATGCAAAAAAATTACCCATGGCCAAATGTGGTTGGTATTACCGCAAACATGGTTAGGTAATTTATTAGGATCAATTTTTGTAGCTGCATTGTATTGTTATGCTGCAACACCTTTATTATCCACAGATACCAGCTTGGTTCACGCCGCAGCTTTAGCCAAAACATCGGCTACGGCGTCCGCATTATTTTTTAGAGGCGTGTTATGTAACTGGTTAGTTTGTTTAGCAATTTGGATGGCTAATCGAGTTGAAGGCTCGGCAAAATTTATTGCTATCTGGTGGTGTTTATTAGCATTTATTGCTTGTGGTTATGAACACTCGGTTGCAAATATGACCTTATTTGCACTTTCGTGGTTTGGTCATCATAGTGATGCTTACACATTAACTGGAATTGGTTATAATTTGTTATGGGTCTCATTAGGAAATCTTGTTTCTGGTGCGTTATTTATGGGGCTGGGATACTGGTATTCAACGCCGAAAGCAGAGCGCCCAGCATAACGATTTAATTAGCGAGATGTTATTACCATAATCAACCTAGGGGGGAATGTATAGTGAATAATTCCCCTTCTTTAAAAAAGTGCTAAATTATTTAGTCTTCTATTTTGTTTTCATTGCTATTAGTGATACAAAATAGCGGTGCGATTAAAAATAGGATAAGCAATAACATTCTATTATTAGAGGCTAGGTGTTGATAAATTTTTAAACAGAGAGTGTTCTATTTTGAGGTGCTATGGATTATTTTCCCCTATTTTGTAAGTTAGAAAACCGTGATTGCTTATTAGTCGGTGGTGGTGAAGTCGCTGAACGTAAAGCGCGATTATTGCTTGAAGCAGGTGCTCGCCTGACGGTAAATGCGCAAACCTTTAATGAACAATTTATGTGTTGGCATGAGCAAAAGCAACTTACCCTAGCTCAAGGGGAATTTGATGCTGAATTACTTGATAATAAGTGGTTAGTCATTGCTGCGACAGATTGCCAAGAGACTAATCAAAAAGTAAGTATGGAGGCTGAAAAACGATGTATTTTTTGTAATGTTGTAGATGCTCCTAAAGCGGCAAGTTTTATTATGCCTTCGATTATTGATCGTTCTCCTATTATGGTTGCCGTCTCTTCGGAAGGGCATGCCCCTGTTTTGGCCAGATTATTGCGCGAAAAACTAGAGTCTATATTACCCCAACATTTAGGTAAATTAGCTAAATATGCTGGTTATTTACGCGATAAAGTTAAACTAACCTACCAAACAATGACAGAACGACGACGTTTTTGGGAAAGACTATTTTCGCATGATAGATTAGCTCAAGCGCTTGCTAATAATGATTCTGATGATGTTGAAAAACTCACGAATGAGTTATTTGATACATCACTTGATGCTCGTGGCGAAGTGGTTTTAGTTGGCGCTGGGCCTGGTGATGCGGGATTATTGACGCTAAAGGGATTACAACAGATCCAACAAGCGGATATTATTGTCTATGATCGATTGGTCTCAGATGACATTATGAATCTTGCTCGTCGAGATGCTAAGCGTGTATTTGTTGGTAAACGCGCAGGATTTCATTGTGTACCGCAAGAGCAAATAAACCAGATTCTTTTACAACAAGCGCAAAAAGGTAAACGTGTTGTACGCCTAAAAGGCGGAGATCCCTTTATTTTTGGTCGTGGCGGTGAAGAGCTTGAAACATTATTTAACGCTGATATTCCTTTTTCCGTCGTCCCGGGAATTACAGCCGCTTCGGGTTGCTCTGCCTATAGCGGAATCCCGTTAACGCATCGAGATTATGCCCATAGTGTGCGTTTAATCACCGGTCATTTAAAGGATGGTAGTCATCTTGATTGGCAAAGCCTAGCAGCTGAAAAACAAACGTTAGTGTTTTACATGGGATTGTCGCAAGCTGAAAATATTGAAAAACAATTAATTAAGCATGGTATGAATGCAAATACGCCGGTAGCCATTGTTGAAGAAGGCACCACAACAAAACAAAAAGTAGTATCGGGCTTATTATGTGATTTAGCGCAATTATCTTTGCGGGCTGGTAGCCCAAGTTTAATTATTATTGGACCTGTTGTGGCATTACGTGAAAAACTGAGTTGGTTTTCTGAACATTAATTGGAATAGAACGATTATTCAATATGGTTTATTGTTTGTGTAAATCACTTTCTGTGAGTCATTTAAATTTTTATATAAGTATATTTATCTTGAGATTTATACTCAAGGCTTTCTATAATCAAATTATTAATTCTTTCTACTTCGCTGGATTCAATTCTTTTTTTCATAAATTTCTCTTATAACTTTACTTATATTATTTTGATAATTAATTCAATTTGCCTTTTTGTTTTAATAGGCTACTCCTGAGCTTAAATCAATCCCCTTTTTCTGTATAAGGTGAACAGGCCTATAATCCTGACCAAAATTGCTCTAAATTTGTAATTAAATATCATACCTTTCCTTACATTAAAGTAATTTTTTTATGCCATTCCAAACCCAATTATTTTTCGTCTTTTTAGCTTCTACATGTCTAAACATCGACATTTTCCCATTTTTCGAATCAATATAATCGCTACTTACACCATCTCCTGATATGAGTTCAATGAGTAATTTGAATATCGTATCTTCCGAGTTGTTAATATTGAACGACAAGAATTTCTGAATATCTACCGGATCATAAACGACACTACTAAAACCAGAGTCATTTCTTCCTGCCCTAGTAGGGAAGTTGAGAACAAAGAATGTTCTTTGTTTAACATCAATACGTAATATCAATGCACACATTGGGTAAGATTTATGTAATGAATCACATATATCTTTTAAGGAAATTAACGTTAACTCATCGTTTTCGTTGAACCCTTTTTTAGGTGTATACCAATAAACCTTACAATTATGCTCATAACGTAATCGTTTTGCATGCTCCCAAATAGTGTCTATACGAGCTTTACCTTCAATTTTTTGATTGTTAGGAATATCATAGAAACAGTTTGAAATGCCTGTATTGCCTGTTTTACCTTGTTTCTGACCGACATTAAAATCAGTTGGTTCATTATAATTCAAGAATTTAATATTGCCGTTTCTTGCGGTTTCATGAATTAATCCAATTCGATTTATCTCTCGTTTCTCGCCAAGCAATTTTAAATATTCAATTACGTCTGTTGTAACAAGATTATTTACATTATTCAATGATATATCAAGTTTTTCAAGCTCGTGGTCTCGTTCTTTTTTTCGCGTTCTATATTGCGTTTTGTTGTTTTCTTGAGCTTTATCATCTAAGTTTGCTTTCACTACAGAGTAATAGTAAAGATTGATTGCTTCACCTTGTGGTTGACTGATACCTGTAATTTGGCAACAGAGTATAGAGTTTCCTAAAGAAATACCATAAAATGAAAGAGTAATAGATTGATCATGCCAACAGGGAATAAGGTAATTAGCGTATCTCTGATCTTTAAATAAGAGAATTTTAGCATTTACATCTTTTATAATGGTATTTGTATACTTGTCATATTTTAAGTGATAGAGGAAAACGGCATCATTTGTAGAAAGATTTGTCGGTAGGAATACGCCTTTTTCGTTGAAATGCTCCTTAAGGTGTAACTTTTTCTCAATTTTACTCCAATTATCTGTAACCAAAATACGTTTTAATTCACTAGAATAACCATAGTGGGCCATAAAAAAGTGTAAAGGATGAATGATGTAAGAGTAGCTATCTTGTTTGATAACCAATAAATTATTTCCATCCCCTTTAAAACGCTCTAAATCAGATGGATGGACATATTTATCTGCTTCAAATGGGTGAGAATTTTTATTTTGCCAAAGAGGTTGATAAGATAATCCAATACTTTTTGAGAACGTAATCTTATATTGTTTAAACTTAAATTTTTCTTCCGATTCACCAGTTTTCCAAATACTTCCAAATGGAATTTTATGCAACCAATTGATTGGTAAGGCGATGACAAAAAAACTTTGATAAGTTTCTTCACTCTTTTTATTCTTATAGGTTGGATTGGTGAGATTAATAAAAGTCACTTCAACGCATGTTCTATGACCTTCTAGTGATAGGCGGTTTTCGTACCAAGTAGCAACATACTCGTGGTTCTCGTTGTAAAAACCTCGAAGTGGATCTTTAAAATACTTTTCTAAATTAAGAGAACAACGCCAACGGATTCTTTCTAAATTATTTTCATCAAAGTACGACATAACCCATTTCAATTTTATTTATTTAAAGAGGTTTATGGATTATAAATGATATATAAATAAGCGACAATTATTTGTATCGTTTTCTGTTGGAGGGTATCCTATTGCAAAAAAAGCCATCTTTGAAAACCATTTTATCTAAAAAACCATCATATTCACAAGTGAAATGACAATATACACCATCAGTACTAAACCCTATTTTTTACCATATAATTTACAACTTTTAAAAAATCATTATCTTCATACATGCGATCAAGATAGGACGCAATAATTAAATTTAATCCAGATTTAATATCTGATTGGCGAAATAATTCTTTTATCATTATAAACCTCATTCAAGGTGAAAGTTTTTTACGCGCCTGTCAATTTATCAATATATATTCTAAATTTGTTTTATGTAGATAATTATTTGATTTATTTTATTTTCTTTTGCATTCATAAAATAGTATAGTAAAGAATAGAAAACCCTTGTAAATATCCCAAACTTATACACAACTCACGTAGAAAATCATGCTGCTTGTTTTAGTGTTTTATACTCAATCGGTGTCATGTTATTTAACGCCTCATGCGGTCTTTCGGTATTATAAATCGTTAACCATTCTTCGGTTATTCTCC
>NZ_JAAEDV010000020.1:0-22713 GCF_013345045.1 Gilliamella sp. ESL0250
AGACTTTTCATTCTTTGTCTCGCAAGTGCCCACACAGATTGTCTGTTTCTTCTTTTTAAAGAGCTGACAGCTTCAATATCTAATCAACTTTTGTTAATTTAGTTTGCTGTCTCAAGGGCTGCGTATACTACGCTACACTTTTTTATTCGTCAAGATCTTTTTTTCAAATTTTCGATCTTATTCTTAACTCACTCACCGCCTGCTTGTCGCTGACTGCGTGTCAGTGGATGCGCATTATAGGGGCTTTAAAAATTCGTGCAAGTATTAATTTTAATTTTTTTTCCGTTTGTTTTTTATTTGTTCAAATATTTTTATTCGTCACATTCTGTATAAACAAAATAAAAATCATTTGTTACTGAAAAAACAATTCATTAAGTTAATTTATATAGGAATATAAAGACCCCTCGTACTTTCAATACAGATTTTGAGTATTAATTTATATTCTGCTAGTAATTTTCAAATAAAAACTATTTATTATTTTTTTGAAGAAAAAATTCAGAGAGTTTTTTAATAAAAATATCTTGAAAAAATGCTAAATTTAAATGTGAGTGACATTATTTAGCGAATTCCACCGATAAGATATTTTGCTTTATTTTTGAAAATCAATTTTATTATGTTAGCTATCATTACACTTAAAATTAAAGTGGACACTAAGAAGGCCACAGCGCCCAACGATGCCAACCAACCATTGTCGGTTTTGATTATATTGCTTAGTGAGGACATATACACTAGATGTTCAAGCTCTAACACAATAATTTCATGAATAAAATAAATTGGAAAACTAATATTTGCCATATAAGAAAAGAATTTATATAGTTTCCCCTCATTTATTTTATGGTTGAGTCCATCTAAAAAATAGAGTGCTAATATAAATAATATGATCTTTTGTAATGTATCGTAATAAAGTTTTTCAACTACTAAATGGCTTGTATAACGATAAGTGAATGGAACAAGAAAACATAAACTAAAAAGGAATATCACCCAGTACAAATTATCTTTTATTGACTTCATGATGGTTTGATAATTTTGTTTTATCATCATACCAATTAGATAGACAGGGCCATAATGCAATAAATTTAAAAGCGGTTTAGTAAAATCGGGTTTAGTAAACATCACGACCCAAAACATAGCAATCAAACTTACGACGATTAAATTCTTTTTCGACCAATAAAAAAAGAGTGGCCCCATAAAATATACAATGATAATCATCGGTATAAACCACAAAGGTAGAAGCTGCGTACCAGTTAGCATCATACGAACTATCGTGCTGGTAATACTAGTTTCAGTTGATGAGAACCATGGTAAATCGGATAAATACTGATAATGGAAAAATATAAAGCAGAAAATTGATACTGAAATATAAGGACATACTACTGTCTTAATTTTTGATAAATAATATGATTTAGTATTGAATTTATAGGTTAAATGTTGAAATAAAAAACCAGCAATTAATACAAAAAAAGTAGTAAAATTAAACGCAAATAAATTCAAAAAAGAAAATAAATAACTATTAGCGATTAAATGAGTATTTTTAAACACCCCCAAACAGTGACTAAAAACAATCATAATAATTGCAACACCACGTAATACGTGAATGGAATGAATTTTTTGTTTTTTTTCTGTTACCATTTTAGATAGTGTAAATAATGAAATTAATTAGCATACATTACCACATTTTCATGTAACTAGAACCATCATTTACAAAAAAATTTTAGGCAAAACACAACAGATATAACAATATAAATCAATTAGTTATTATATTGTGTTTAAACTGGTTATCTAGCCAATTTATTAACAGCAAATGAACAAATAGGAATAATTTCACGTTCCTCTTGCTGTAATCGTTTAACGACAAGGTCTAACAAATTATCAGCAATACCTTGGCCTCGATATGCAGGATCGACATAAGTATGATTAATGGTAGCTTTATCTTTTCCCACTCTTGTAAAGGTCATTTCAGCAACTTCTTTATTATTAGCATCACAAGCATAAAAACGATCATTATCTTCTAAAAAACGTAATGACATAAAATCACCTATATACCATTGTCATTAATCGATCACTTGATAAATTCAAAGATTATTTTATGATAAGTTTAATCCAATATCAGCCAACTATAGGAAAGCTAACAAATAAACAATAGATGACTGTTTTAGGATTTTATCGTCAATCAGTCACCTATAATCAAGCAGTCAGATCTTTATCAATATTGATTATGCTTTAACGGCATAATTACCATTTAAAATAATCTTTTAGCCGTATTATACAGATCTATATCAAATGGACGTTTCATATTATTGATAGCTTCAATAATATTATGATGTACTAATTTACCATTTTGTACACCAACGCTTCTACCAGCCTGACCTTGTAGCAACAATTCAACAGCATAAGCTCCCATGCGAGAACCTAAAATACGATCATAAGGAACAGGAGAGCCACCACGTTGAACATGACCTAATACCGTTGCACGTGTTTCGTGATGAACCGCCGCTTCAATGTCTGCTGCAAGTTGGTTTACATCACACATATGCTCTGTAACAGTTACAATTGCATGTTTTTTACCTTTTGCAAAGCCCAGTTTAATTTCTTCGATTAGATCTTCTTTAGTATAAGAAACCTCAGGAATAATCATAAATTCACAGCCGCCAGCAACAGAAGCATTTAAGGTTAAATCACCACAGTCCCGCCCCATGATTTCAATAACTGAAATTCGGTTATGCGAAGAACAAGTATCACGTAATCTATCAATTGCTTCAACTGCTGTGCTAAGGGCAGTAAAATAGCCAATGGTATAATCAGTTCCACGAATATCATTATCGATAGTACCAGGTAAACCTATGCATGGAAAACCTTCTTCAGTTAATCGCATTGCTCCCATATATGAACCATCACCACCAATAACTACTAAAGCATCAATTTGATGTTTTTTTAAATTAGCAATGGCTTTTTGTCTTACGTTTTTATCTTTAAACTCTGGAAATCTAGCCGAACCAAGAAATGTACCACCACGAGTAATAATATCTGATACACTTGAACGCTCTAATTGAACAATACGATCTTCACAAAGCCCCATATAACCATCATAAATACCAAAGACATCCAATCCTTCTGCTAATGCAGTTCTTACAACACCACGAATAGCAGCATTCATTCCTGGAGCATCGCCACCACTGGTTAAAATACCTATTTTTTTTATCATATGAAACAACTCCAAATTATTAACTTTTCGTTATTATAGAGTCTTAACAGATATCTAACAATAGACAATAAAAGCTATTTTTGATTAATTTTTCTACTTCTTTATTTCGGTTGGCACAACGGAAATTGGATCTTGGTGAATAATCACTGTTGCTGGAGAGAACTCTTTAGAAATATGTTTTTCAATAGCATCGGCGATAGCATGTGCTCTAATTAAAGGCATATCATCATCTAGCTCAAGGTGCAATTGAATAAATTTCAAAGGACCTGCTTGCCGTGTTTTTAGCTCATGAAAACCTTGTACCTCAGGATATGAAGTAACAATTTCAGCAATTCTTACCTTATCGCTATCAGGCAAAGCACGATCAAGTAGATCCTGAATAGCACGATAAGCAATATGATAAGCGTTATAACAAATGTATAAAGCAATAAGCGATGCAAAGGCAGCATCAGCATAAGTAATGCCGTACCAACTTAAACAAAGTGCAATAATAACAGCAATATTCATCAGCATGTCGGAAGAATAATGTAGCATATCAGCCTGAATAGCATTACTGCTGGTCATTTTTACAACGTGTCTTTGGTATAAGACAAGAACAGCTGTAATTACAGCAGAAACTATCGAAACAGTAATTCCTAATAAAGGAAGCTGCAACTCGCTTGGGTGAATAAAAGAGCGAATACTAGAAAGTAATAAAATTATCGCAGAACCAATAATAAATGCGCTCTGCGATAATGCAGCCAACGATTCTGCCTTACCATGACCAAAAGTATGTTCATCATCTGCAGGTTTTAGCGCATAACGGACTAAAAAGAAATTGAATCCAGAAGCAAGTAAATCGATACTTGAATCCAATAATGACGCAAATAAGCTTATTGATCCCGTTAACCAGCAAGTAATCAATTTAATTAAAATTAGAAAAATAGAGATTAGAACGGCGCTCAAAGTCGCCCTTTTAACTAATCTTTCGTACAAATGTGAATTTGACATTTGATACCTATTTATTGATAGGATTCAATCCCTGATGGAAGAACTAACTGTTGAGCAACCTCGGCAGCTTTTGTTTTTCCTAACAATACCTCGATAATTTTTAAGGAAAAATCAATGGATGTCGCAGGACCTTGGCTGGTAATGACTTTATTTTGCTCATCATAATAAACTCTGTCAGCTTTCCAGTTTTTGAATGCCTCCTTAGTGGTTGGATAACCGGTCATATCAGCATGTGGGAATAAATTATGATGCTGCAAAACCATGGCTGGCGAAGCACAGATTGCAGCAACAATACCACCACTCTGGTGTGTTTGTTTTAATTTCTCGATCAATAATGGACAGTCTCGAAAATTTTCTGCACCTTTTACACCACCAGGTAAAATAACAACGTCAAAATCAATGTATTGAATATCTAAAATCGTTTTTTTAGCTAAAATTGTTACTCCTCGGGAACATTCAATTTCACGAGTATTCGAGATACTCGCGGTAGTCACTTTAATATCGGCTCTGGTTAATAAATCAATTGTCGTGACTGCTTCTGTTTCTTCACAACCATTTGATAAAAATACCAACGCTTGTTTTGTCATTGTTGTCCCTCTTTTGAATAAGTAACTGACTCATCATATTTAATAAAATGAGATTTATTTTACCCTTTCAATATTCGCACCTAATTTTCTTAGTTTTTCTTCAATATTATCATAACCACGATCAATATGATAAATTCGATCAACCGTCGTTAAACCTTCTGCTATGCAACCTGCTAAAACTAAACTTGCTGATGCTCGTAAATCCGTTGCCATGACTTGTGTTCCACTCAGTTTTTCAACGCCATGCGTAATTAACGTATTGCCTTCAATTTCAGCTCTAGCACCCATACGAATTAACTCAGGCACATGCATAAATCGATTTTCAAAAATCGTTTCTTTAATGATTCCTGTACCCTCAGCAACCATATTCAATAATGAAAATTGTGCTTGCATATCAGTAGGAAACCCTGGATGCGGAGCGGTGTGAATATTGACCGCTTTCGCTCTTTTTCCCTGCATATCTAAACAAATCCAATCATCACCAATTTCAATTTTAGCACCAGCCTCCTTCAATTTAGAAAGCACAGAATCAAGCAAGGTAGGATCAGTTTTACGACAAGTAATTTTACCTTGAGATATAGCAGCCGCAACTAAAAAAGTCCCTGTTTCAATGCGATCAGAAACGATCTCATGCACACCACCACCTAAACATTCGACCCCTTCAATTTCAATACGCATAGTACCAGCACCGGTAATTTTAGCGCCTAGCATATTCAGGAATTTAGCTGTATCAACAATTTCAGGTTCACAAGCTGCATTTTCAATTACAGTTTTACCCTCAGCTAAAGTAGCAGCTGACATAATAGTCACGGTCGCACCAACACTCACTTTATCCATAACAATATGAGCACCTTTCAGTCGTCCATTTACCGATGCTTTAACATAACCTTCATCAAGTGTAATTGTCGCCCCTAATTGTTCAAGACCCGTAATATGAAGATCAACAGGTCTTGCACCGATAGCACAGCCACCAGGTAATGAAACTTGTCCTTGTCCAAAACGAGCAACAAGCGGACCTAAAGCCCAAATTGAAGCGCGCATCGTTTTAACTAGCTCATAAGGTGCACAATAATTATTAAGATGACCTGCATCAAGATGAATAATATCACTTCGTTCACATTTTACGCCTAGCTGGCTTAACAATTCCAACGTTGTGTCGATATCTTTCAATTTGGGAACATTTCGAAGCTCTACTGGTTTTTCAGCTAAAATCGCAGCAAATAAAATGGGTAGCGCAGCATTTTTTGCGCCAGAGATAACCACATCACCATTTAGCGTGGTTGGACCTGTTACGTGAAACTTTTCCATTATTAACTCTTATGCATGATAAATTAGTGAATATTATAGAAGTTATTTACTAATAGATAAATGTATTTCATGAAAAAATTGAAATACACCCTTCTTCTAAATCAACGAAAAGTAAATAAAATTAAGGGCTATCGAAATTTCATCATATTACCTAATTTAATAATAATTAGTATTAATCAATGATTGACTCAGGCTAATTAGCATCTTATATTGGAATACATTAATTTTTAAATATAATTTGAGTTATGAGATATGGTTAACAAGGATTTAATATCTCAGTATAAGACAATAACGTTCAATTAAGAGAAAAGGTATGTTTGATTCACTCGCTAAAGCAGGAAAATATCTAGGCCAAGCAGCTAAATTAATGATTGGCATTCCTGATTATGATAATTATGTTCAGCATATGAAGCTCACTCATCCAGAACAAACACCCATGACTTATGAAGAGTTTTTCAAAGAGCGTCAAGATGCAAAATATAGTGGCAAAGGTGGATTTAAATGTTGCTAAAGACTAAGGGACAATAAATGACAGACCCTATTTCATCTTCATTATTACCTGTTACCTTATTAACTGGTTTTTTGGGCTCCGGTAAAACAACACTTATTAATTATCTGTTAAAGCATAACCATGATGAGAAAGTAATTATTATCGAAAATGAATTTGGTCCAGTAAATATCGATAGCAGTTTATTAAATGTTAGTACCGAAATTCAAATTGTCGAAATGACTAATGGGTGTATTTGTTGTACCGTACAAGGCGAACTTACTGAAGCATTACATAAATTACACACAAAGCGTTTAACAGGCGAATTACAATTTGATCGGCTGATTATCGAAACAACTGGACTTGCCGATCCAGCACCAATCATTCAAACCTTTTTTATTGATGATTTAATTCGAGAAACAATTCAACTTGATGGAATTATTACTCTTGTCGATGCCAATCATATTTTAAAACATCTTAATGAACATCCGGTAACCCTTTCACAAATTGGTTTTGCAGATCGTATTATTTTAACTAAAACTGACTGTATTAGTGATCAACAAAAAGCCGAAGTGATTAATCGAATTCATAAAATCAATCATAAAGCCACTATCTTTGAAGCTATAAAAGGGCAAATACCAAAATCACAATGGCTTGATATACATGCCTTTGATCTCAGTGATGAACTAACAATAAATAAAGGCTTTTTTGTTATCAACCCAACGAAAAAACTTGAAGTAAACTTTCAACCACTACCAATCCAAAAACAAGCAACATTATGGGGTGATAATATTTGTTCTTATCTTTTTGAAGCTGGTGAGCTCGACCTGAAAAAGATTGGCAACTTTATGGAGAGCTTAGTCGAACAATATGGTAACGACATGTTACGCTACAAAGGTGTTTTAGCTATCAAAAATAACAATCAACGATTGATTGTTCAAGGTGTACATAAAATCGTAGGATTTGACTATGGTTCTCCTTGGCAAAATTTAGCAGAAAGAATATCTCGATTAGTAATTATCAGTCGTACGTTGCCATTTGATGAATTAAATAAATCATTTTTAAAAACAATATCAGACCAATAACAAAAATTAATGCATTAAAAAGGCAAATTCACATCCTATTTTTATACTGAAACACATACTTTCCTGAAACTTCTTTACAAATTAACTGGCATAGAGCAACTCACATCTCTAATAGCCACACTTAATTTAATTTGCTACCATAACCGCCTTTTAAACATGATAAGACAAGCAACACAATACATGGATTACGATATCGCAATCATAGGACTTGGACCGGCTGGCAGTACACTAGCTCGTTTACTTAACCCGTCTTTTAAAGTCATTGCATTAGATACAAAACATCAAACAGGAGATGGAGGATTTCATAAACCTTGTGGTGGACTATTAGCAGATGATGCACAAAGGGCCTTTGTTCGGCAAAATTTGAACTTACCAGCTGATATTTTAACGAATCCACAAATTTTTAGTGTCAAAACTTATGACTTACAAACCAAACTTGTTCGGAATTATCAACGAAGTTATGTGAGTTTCGATAGGCATAAATTTGATCTATGGCTAAAATCACTAATACCATCAAACGTCACCGTCCTTCATAATACACTTTGTAAAGAAGTTAGACGTATCATTGATGGGTATCAAATTACCTATCAAGATGAAAATAAAAATGAACACAATATCACCGCACAATATGTGGTCGGTGCTGATGGCGCAAATTCCCTTGTGAGGCGGATGCGATATCCTCAGCATACAATAAGACAATATGTGGCGATACAGCAATGGTTTCCAGAACTGCATCCAAACCCTTTTAATTCGTGTGTATTTGATAATGAATCGACAAATTGCTACGCTTGGAGCATTTCGAAAGATGGCTATTTTATTTTCGGTGGCGCTTTCCCCAAAAAAGTAGCAAATCAAAATTTTGAAAAATTAAAAGAAAAATTAGCAACACAAGGATTCATTTTCGGTAAACCGCTAAAAACAGAAAAGTGTTTAGTCGTTTACCCAAATCGATTGCGTGATTTTTACACTGGCAATGAGAATATATTTTTAATTGGTGAAGCAGCTGGTTTTATTAGTGCAAGTTCTTTAGAAGGTATTAGCTATGCTTTGGATAGTGCTGAAATTTTAAGTAAAATTTTAAACAGCCACCACCCCAAACCTAATAAATGTTATTATCAACGCACAATTCCACTACGATTAAAACTTTATTGCAAAATTTTCAAAGCTAAACTATTAACAACCCCTTTATGGCGTAAATTGATAATGAAAAGCAAGATTGAGCATATTGAAAGAATTGAGTAACATAAAATCAAAAATAAGCATAGTATAAGAATAATAATGAAATATATGAGGAAATATCAATTATGTTTGATGTCGAAGATTTAATTCGTTTTAATCACGAATGGTCAGAAAAAATTGAGCAAGAAGATCCAGAATTTTTTAAACAGCTTGCCGTTGCACAAAATCCAAAATTTTTATGGATCGGTTGTTCAGATAGCCGTGTTTCAGCAGAAAAACTTATCCAGTTAAAACCAGGTGAGCTATTTGTTCATAGAAACGTAGGCAATCTTGTTATTCATACCGATCTCAACTGTTTATCAGTAGTGCAATATGCTGTAGATGTACTTAAAATTGAAGATATCATTGTTTGTGGTCATTTAGGTTGTGGTGGAATTCGTGATGCGGTTGAAAATCCTGATTTAGGGTTAATTAATAACTGGCTACTGCATATTCGTGATCTGTGGTTTCGAAACAGCTCACTACTGGGTCAATTTCCACCCGATATCCGCTTAGATGTGTTATGTGAACTCAATGTAATTGAACAAGTTTACAATCTTGGCCACTCCACAATAATCCAATCAGCATGGCAACGAGGCCAAAAAGTGAATTTACATGGTTGGGTTTACGGTATTGATAACGGTAAGATAACCGATTTACATATCACATCATCCAGCAGTGAAAATCTTGAAATTAATTATCGTGAGGCAATTTCTTATCTTTTAAATTTACATAAGTCACAAAAATAACCCAATTTTTTATTTAAAACGATAAATAACTTGATTGCTGCTTCCTCGCCACAATAAGCGAGGATCAGCAAGTTCTTGTATAAATTTTCCATCAATTAGCACATCAATGTAAGGAATAACGGCTTTTTGTTCGACAGTTAACTCATCAAGTTTATACCCAGTCCAAAGCCAGATATCTTTACTATCACACTCGGATTTAACGCGTTGAACCAGTCTTAATATCGTTGACACATTTTGTGGATGCAAAGGATCACCGCCAGATAACGATAACCCTTGCCGTTTTATCTCGGTATCTTGTAAATCTTTGATAATTTGATCTTCAAGCGATTGCGTAAATGGCAAACCAGAATTTATTCCCCATGTACTTTTGTTATAACAACCAGGGCACTGATGTACACAACCAGCGACAAAAAGCACGCAGCGAGTTCCTTCACCATTAACAACATCGACAGGATAATAACGATGATAATTCATAAGTATCGCATTTATTATTAACCAATTTGACCATTATTCAAATGTTTAACCCGACGTTTCACCTCTTCTTGTTTTCCAGCATTAAAAGGACGAGCATCAGGGCTACCTAAGTATCCGCAAACACGGCGAATCACAGACACTTTTGAAGATTCATGATTACCACAACTTGGGCAAACAAAGCCTTTACTCGTACACGAAAACTCACCGGTATAACCACACTCATAACATTCATCAATGGGCGTGTTAGTTCCATAATAAGGCACTCGAGTATAACTGTAATCCCAAACATCTTCTAATGCTTTGATGTTGTTAATCATATTTGGATATTCGCCATAGCAAATAAATCCACCATTTGCGATAGAAGGATACGTTTTTTCAAATTCGATTTTTTCGTATGGATTAACCTTTTTCTCGACATCAAGATGAAAACTGTTTGTATAATAGCCTTTATCAGTAACACCAGGAATTACACCAAATTCAGCTGTATCAAGTCGGCAGAATCGATCACATAAGTTTTCGCTTGGTGTACTATATAAGCTAAAACCATAACCAGTTTCATCCTTCCATTGATCTACCGCTTTACGTAAACGCCCAACAATTTCTACCCCCTTTTCACGTAATTTATCACTATCAAATGGGTGAGTTTGATTTTCGTAAAGTGCATTTAAGGTTTCATGAAGACCAATATAACCTAAAGAAATTGAAGCGCGACCATTTTTGAAAATCTCAGAAACACTATCGTCTTCGTTAAGTCTCACACCACAAGCACCTTCCATGTATAAAATAGGAGCTACCCGAGCTTTTACGCTATCAAGTCGAACAATACGCGTCATTAACGCTTTTTTACATAGCGCTAAACGTTTATCTAAAATTTCCCAAAAACGCGTTTCATCACCTTTAGCTTCAATGGCTATACGCGGCAAGTTTAGACTAATTACACCTAAATTATTACGACCATCATGAATTAATTGACCATCTTCTTCATATACACCTAAAAAGCTTCGGCAGCCCATTGGCGTTTTAAATGAGCCAGTAACTTCGACAACTTTATCGTAGTTTAGAATATCTGGGTACATACGTTTACTTGCGCACTCTAAGGCAAGTTGTTTAATATCATAATTAGTATCACCTGGTTTATGATTAATACCATCTTTAATTGCAAAAACCAATTTCGGGAAAACAGCCGTTTTATGATTTTTACCAAGTCCTTTAATGCGAACTTTTAAAATAGATTCTTGAATTAAGCGTGATTCCCAACTTGTTCCTAAACCAAAACCAAAAGTAACAAACGGCGTTTGACCATTAGCAGTATGTAAAGTGTTCACCTCATATTCTAGAGATTGAAACGCATCGTAACACTCTTTTTGAGTTCGGCTTTTAGCATAATCTTCTGGGGTTGGGATATTCCACTCTTCTGCCACTTGTTTGTGTTTGTTATAACTGATGGTAACAAATTTCGCTAAAACTTCATCGATGCGATTAATAGTCGTCCCGCCATAAATATGGCTAGCGACTTGTGCAATAATTTGCGCAGTTACTGCTGTCGCTGTCGCAATTGATTTTGGTGGCTCAATTTCAGCATTACCCATTTTAAATCCGTTAGTTAACATACCATCTAAATCAATTAACATACAGTTAAACATCGGGAAAAATGGCGCATAATCTAAATCATGATAATGAATTTCACCACAATCGTGAGCGCGTGCAATGTCTTTTGGTAATAAATATTGTTTAGCATAATGCTTTGCCACAATACCAGCGAGCAAATCACGTTGAGTTGGAATCACCTTGCTATCTTTGTTAGCATTTTCATTTAAAATAGCAACGTTACTTTGCTCAATTAGCCCACGAATATCTTGATTTAGCCGGCTACGTTCTTCACGAGCGCGATCACGATCATGGCGATACTCAATATAAGTTCTTGCTAATTTTTTATACGGACCTGACATCAACTGATTTTCAACCGCATTTTGAATTTCGTTAATATCGACACTTTCTCGCTCAGTCATTTGATTGGTAACAATACGAGCAACCGTTGCACAATAATCTGGATCATGAACATTGGCCGCCACTGCAGCTTTGACAATGGCATCTTTGATTCGAGTCTCATTAAATGCAGTTTGGCAACCATCACGTTTAATTACTACAGGCATACATCTCCTCAATATTCATTAATAATTAGCAATTGGCATAGGTTTTATATCACTAAAAATATTCATGTAATTATTACTCTTTTATGATATAAAACAGAGTTTTCACATCGCTTAGATGATACTATATATAGTGTTTATTTTGAAATTATACACCATATATAGTGTTTTTCTAGGTTTTTTAATAAATAAAATAACTTGACAAGTTTAAAGTCAATAATGACAAGCATTTATGAAATACTAAGATGGAAGACGGGAAAAAAGAAATAAATCCACTAGAAAAACAAATAAACAAAAGTGCAAAGATTACTTGCACTTTTGTATACCAAAATAAGATTATTAATCAAACAAATTATGATTCAATATTTAGCCAATCCGTATGGAACACACCTTCTTTATCAATACGTTGATAGGTATGAGCACCAAAATAATCTCGTTGTGCTTGAATCAAATTAGCGGGTAATACCGCCGAACGATAGCTATCATAATAAGCAATAGCCGCCGAAAGTGTTGGAACAGCAATACCTTGTTGTACGGCTAAAGACACCACATCACGCAATGATTGTTGATAAGCTTCAACCGTTTGGTTAAAATATGGTGCTAATAGCAGATTATCAATCTCATTATTATCAGCATAAGCATCGGTAATTTTTTGTAGGAATTGTGCACGAATAATACACCCTGCTCTAAAAATTTTAGCAATTTCACCATAATTTAAATCCCATTGATATTTATGGGAGGCGGCTTTTAATTGTGCAAAACCTTGCGCATAAGAGATGATTTTACCCATATAGAGAGCTTTACGAACTTTCTCTATCAGTTCTTTCTTATCGCCACTATAAGGCTCTTTTTGCGGACCTTTTAACACTTGTGCTGCCGCAACTCGTTGATCTTTAATTGCAGATAGGTAACGAGCAAATACAGACTCAGTGATTAATGATAAAGGCTCACCCAAATCTAAAGCGCTTTGGCTAGTCCATTTACCTGTTCCTTTATTGCCTGCAGCATCTAAAATCACATCAACTAAATAATTACCTTCTTCGTCTTTATGTTTGAAGATATCAGCGGTGATTTCGATCAAATAACTATCTAATTCACCTTTATTCCAATCAGTGAAAACGTCAGCAAGTTCATCATTAGTTAAACCAGCGGCATGTTTTAACACCGAATAACTTTCCGCTATTAGTTGCATATCGCCATACTCAATACCATTATGAGCCATTTTCACATAATGGCCTGCCCCATTTGGACCGATATAAGTCACACAAGGTTCGTTATTAGCCTTAGCTGCAATTTGCTCTAATATAGGTGCAACTAATTTATAAGCCTCTTTTTGTCCACCTGGCATAATTGATGGGCCCTTGAGTGCACCCTCTTCACCACCAGAAACACCCGCACCAATAAAGTTAAATCCTTCATCTGATAACGTTTTATTACGGCGAATTGTATCTTCAAAATAAGCATTACCACCATCGATAATGATATCGCCTTTATCTAAAAGTGGACGTAGTTCATCAATTACAGCATCTGTACCTTTACCTGCTTGAACCATGATTAGGATGCGACGTGGTTTTTCTAAAGAATTGACGAAATCTTCAATGGTAAAATAAGGAACCAATTGCTTATCAGAATGTTCAGCCATGACTTGCTCTGTTTTATCTTTAGAACGATTATAAATAGCAACAGAAAACCCACGACTTTCAATATTGAGCGCAAGATTTCGCCCCATAACTGCCATTCCAATAACACCGATTTGTTGTTTTGACATGAGTTGGCTCCTTTATTAAACCTTTATAACCTTAACCATAAGGCTTTTTAACAACATCTAAAACTTAATTAAGTTTTATAAATTACGCTATATTTTGCCATAAAAAAAGCCGTATCAGAATATAATACGGCTCTTTTTCATTACATTAATGATATTTACTAACAACTGAGCAAATCATGAACGCTTCATCATTTCGAAAAACTCATCGTTGGTCTTAGTCATGGCAAGTTTATCAATTAAAAATTCCATCGCATCAGTCTCGCCCATTGGGTTAAGAATTTTGCGTAAAATCCACATTTTTTGTAGTTCATCTGGTGAAGTCATTAAATCTTCTTTACGAGTACCAGAGCGATTAAAGTCAATTGCTGGGAACACACGACGTTCAGCAATTTTACGAGATAAATGGACTTCCATATTCCCCGTACCTTTGAACTCTTCGTAGATAACTTCATCCATTTTAGAGCCTGTATCAATCAACGCAGTTGCAATAATAGTTAAACTACCACCTTCTTCGACATTACGAGCCGCACCAAAAAAGCGTTTTGGACGATGTAACGCATTAGCATCGACACCACCAGTTAATACTTTACCGGATGATGGAACAACCGTATTGTATGCACGAGCCAAACGGGTGATTGAGTCTAATAAAATAATCACGTCTTTTTTATGTTCAACCAAACGTTTTGCACGTTCAATTACCATTTCAGCGACTTGAACGTGTCTTGCTGCTGGCTCATCGAAAGTCGAAGCAACAACTTCGCCTTTAACTAGGCGTTGCATTTCGGTCACTTCTTCTGGGCGCTCATCAATCATCAATACCACTAATTCACACTCAGGATGATTGACTGCTAGACTTTGAGCAATATTTTGTAAAAGCATTGTTTTACCTGCTTTTGGTGGTGCAACAATCAAACCACGTTGTCCTTTACCTATTGGTGATGCCAAATCAAGTACTCTTGCTGTGATATCTTCAGTTGAACCATTACCTCGTTCCATTCTTAAACGAGAATTGGGATGAAGTGGAGTTAAGTTTTCGAAAAGAATTTTGTTGCGGGCGTCTTCTGGCTTATCGTGATTGACTTCGTTGACTTTTAACAAAGCAAAATATCGTTCACCTTCTTTTGGCGGACGGATTTTACCCGCAATAGTATCACCAGTCCTTAAATTAAATCGTCGAATCTGACTTGGCGACACGTAAATATCATCTGGTCCAGCTAAATAAGAACTATCGGCTGAACGCAAAAAGCCAAATCCATCTTGCAAAATTTCCAGTACACCATCACCAAAAATATCTTCACCACTTTTAGCATGTTGCTTTAAGATTGCAAAAATAATGTCTTGTTTTCTAAGGCGGGCTAGATTTTCAAGCCCCATTTTTTTTTCACCAAGCGCTACAAGCTCAGAGACAGAAGTGTTTTTTAATTCAGTTAAATTCATAATTTTAAAAATTCTTGAGGATAAAATTGATATGTTTGCAATTAATATTATTTTTGTCTATTTGTTTCATTTACTTATAAAAAAATTCTCTCTCTTACAACACATAAATTCAATCGATTAATAAGCTTTTGATGATAATTGAAGATCTGGATATAGAATTTCACCACTTTACCAATAAAACAATGAATTTGTAGAAAGGAATATTTGTAAGAGGCTAGCAATTTACACTAAAAATACTAATATGTCTATATTTAATTGAATTAGTTATTCTAAGTTACTAAACCTAGTAAAAAGATAGAATCCAAAAGAGTAATATATAACTCATTACTCTTTTAACAACTCGTATCCAAATATAGGATATCTATTATAATTGCGGATCGATAAAATCTTTAAGCTGAGCTTTAGATAAAGCCCCTACTTGAGTGGCAACTACTTGTCCATTTTTAAAAATCAATAAGGTAGGAATCCCTCGAATACCAAACTTAGGTGCTACATTTGGGTTTTCTTCAACATTTAATTTAGCAATAACGATTTTATCAGCATATTCTTGAGCTATTTCTTCCAAAATCGGAGCAATCATTTTACAAGGTCCACACCAAGATGCCCAAAAATCAACAAGTACTGGTTTTGCTGATTCATTAATTGTTTTATCGAAAGTAGCTTCCGATAACTGAACGATATTATTACTCATTTTTATCTCCAACATATTTTACCTAATGCAATAATAGATGAGTTTAAATTACTCGACTAGTAATTAGTATAATAGGATATAATTATTAGTGATGCCACTGTATTTAGTATGTTATAATCTCAAAATTCTGATAATTATATCCGCAACCATAATGATTCAATCATATCTTACCAAAACAACTTTTAGTCAATTCCCCCTTCATCCTTTAGTGTTAAAAGCGCTTGAGAAAAAAGGGTTTGTTTATTGTACCCCTATTCAAGAAAAAACATTACCATTAACTGCTAAAGGAACTGATATTGCTGGACAAGGACAAACTGGAACTGGCAAAACAATGGCATTTTTGGCATCAACATTTAATCACTTGTTGAACCATGAACCTTTGCCCGATCACAAAACCAATCAACCAAGAGCTATTATTATTGCACCAACACGCGAATTAGTTGTGCAAATTTATCATGATGCTGAAGTTTTATCTGAAGAAACGGGCTTAAAATTAGGGTTAGCTTTCGGCGGCGATGGCTACGATAAGCAATTAAAAACACTCTCTACTGGTGTCGATATCTTAATTGCAACAACAGGGCGATTGATTGATTATGCGAAGCAAAATTACATTAATTTAGACGCAATTCAAGTTGTCGTGTTAGACGAAGCTGATCGCATGTTCGATTTAGGATTTATCCGCGATATACGTTGGGTTTTCAAACATATGACCCCACCACAAAAAAGGTTAACTATGTTGTTTTCTGCAACATTAACACATAATGTGCGTGAATTAGCCTTTGAACATATGAACAATCCACAATATGTCGAAATTGAACCGGAACAAAAAATTGGTCATCGCATCAAAGAAGAGCTATTTTTCCCATCTAATGAAGATAAATTAGCACTTTTACAAACCCTGATTGAGGAAGAGTGGCCAGATCGTTGCATTGTGTTTGCTAATACCAAAGTAACTTGCGAAAAGATTTGGCGACATCTTATTGCAGATGGTCATCGCGTTGGATTATTAACTGGCGATATTGCTCAGAAGAAGCGCTTATCAATTTTAGAGCAATTTACACAAGGTCACCTTGATATTTTAGTCGCCACCGATGTCGCTGCTCGAGGATTACACATTCCTAATGTTACCCATGTATTCAATTATGATTTACCTGATGATTGTGATGATTATCGACATCGAATTGGACGAACAGGGCGTGCAGGAGCCGAAGGTTACTCGATTTCGTTAGCCTGTGAACGTTATTCGCAAAATTTGCCTGCTATTGAAAAAGTAATTGATCATGCTATTCCCGTGAGCCAATATGACCCTTCAGCATTATTGGTTGACTTACCAACACCAAAACCTTTTAGGCGCCCACCTCGTAGAAAATCTTCAAACTAGATATAGTAGGTAGGGAATTAATATCATCATAAAAAGTTAGCTAATAATGCAATGGTACTTTGCTATAAATTATTTTTAGGTAGCTTTTTGTGATATTACTAATCTATTGTAATTAACATGGCTTGCCAAAATTATTCTTCATGTAAATTTTTATTCATCCGCTCTAAAAAACATTGGTATTCAAGCTCAATTTCATTTTTAGTTTCCTTTGATAAAGTAGCAACATGAAATCGATTCAATGAACTATATAAAACAAATAATATATTCATTGAAATGGCTTCCTTTTTCTTTTTTATCTTATAATATGCACTTAAATACCCTACTTGTTGAAATGTTTCGACATCTTTGATGCCAACACTGCACAATAACCTTTCTAATGACAAGGTCATATTGGGTAGTTCTTTTATCCGATTTGCTTTAATTTCATTTTTTTCGTGTAGCTCCTTTTTAGTATATGTGATCACCATATTTACCATAGTGACTAATTTTTCTTGAGCCTTAAAAAGTTCCTCATCAACTTTATAGTAATCAAGTAATTTCGTTGACATCCCCATTGTTATACTCAACGGCTGCATACCTAAATCAATAAAAAATGAGCGATAATCAGGATGCCCTCTTAAATAAAAATCTTTTTGGGTAATCCAGCCAAACATTGTATCTTTACTATTAACGCTAAATCCACCAAAAAATGTTTTGATTGAAATATCTTCAATGTCAGAAAGTACTGTTAAAATTCGATTTGCAAATATTGAGCACATAATTAATTTCCATCTGAATTTTATTAAGTAACCGAAATAACTTACTGGTTAATCTAAATTATAGCTATGCTATATTCAAACTATTTCTAAATAAATTCATAATTATGGGATCTGCATTCCATATATAAAGATTAAATATATTATTGCTTGATAAATTATATTTTTGTGAAATTGGAACAATTTTTGTAAAAAAATAGCATTAAGAAAAAATAAATCTTAATAATTCTTAACAAAAGAAAAATAGCTTTAACATTGTTATTCTGTCGTAATAATTATACAATCAAAACCTGTTAACTTAATGGTACTTAATTTTTGTCGAATTGAATCAACATGATAAAAAACATTTTTGCTTTATTTTTTATGTTTTACTCTTTTGTCGCATCTGCCGATAAATTACCCTTAATTGATTCGTTAATACTTTGTACCCCTGAATTTTTTAAACAAGTTTATACCCATAAAGATGAATTAGAAAAATATACTGACATCAAAAATTTTAACCAAAACCAAGCTTACATTCCTGTAGAAAATCGTTCAGATATCGCCAAAAACCATGTTAATTTCAAAACCCCCATGACTTATAAAAACCTAAAAATTACAGGCTATTATGATAGTGCTATGGATCTTGGCAAAATGGGAAAATATTATTTTTGGGGATTTATCATCGATAATGATATTAATCAAATCAAAGAAGCATTGGGGTTTATAGATTGGAAAAATATGGAGGATAACCTACTTTATATCGGAAATCCAAAGGTACGAAGTATTAATGATGACATCCAAACCTGGCATAAAAATACCGGTACTGTTGTTGGAGTAAAAACCATTCCAGCACCGAATACTACTGAAAAACTACTATTACTTGAAAAAAGTCCAAATATGAATCTTCTTATTTGTTCTATTCAAGGTATTGTAACCCCTGAACTACTCAAGCAAGAACGACCAGACATTCTTCAATAATTAAAATTAAATCGCTAAATCATCCATTTCACCCGTGCGAATACGAATAACCTGCTCAACATTATAAACAAAAATTTTGCCATCACCGATTTTGCCCGTTTGAGCGGTTTTCATAATAGTTTCGATACACATATCTAAAATATCATCTGAAACAACCAGCTCAATTTTCACTTTGGGTAAAAAATCAACCATATATTCTGCACCACGATAAAGCTCTGTATGGCCTTTTTGCCGCCCAAAACCTTTAACTTCAGTTACTGTCATACCGGTAATACCTTGCTCGGCAAGCGCTTCTCGAATATCATCAAGTTTAAATGGTTTAATAATTGCTTCAATTTTTTTCATATCTATTTTCCTTTAATTCAAAATTACCAATTTTTAAACCCAAAAGCAGAAGTAATTGGATAACGTCGACCTTTGCCAAAGTTACGAGCTGTGATTTTCGGGCCAACAGCTGATTGGCGACGTTTATACTCATTGATATCGACCAATTTAATCACTCGCCTTATTGTCGCCTCATCATAACCTTGTGCAATAAGTTGTTCAATGGAAAGATCGTGTTCGACATAACCTTTCAAAATGCCATCTAAAATATCATAAGGAGGTAAGCTATCTTCATCTTTTTGATCAGGTGCTAACTCCGCTGAAGGTGGTCGTGTTATCACTCTCTCAGGAATAACATAAGAACGCGTATTTCGGTATTTTGACAACGCAAACACCATGGTTTTAGGGACATCTTTCAGCACATCAAAACCACCAGCCATATCACCATAAAGGGTTGCATAACCTACCGACATTTCACTTTTATTACCCGTTGTTAGCACCAAACTACGACGCTTATTTGACAGTGCCATTAAAATAACACCACGACAACGGGCTTGTAGGTTTTCTTCCGTTGTATCTTTTTGTGTATCTAAAAACAGTGGGCTTAGCGATGACATAAATGCATCAAACATCGGCTCTATTGAAACAATGTTAAATTCAACCCCCAATATTTCGGCTTCTTCTTTGGCATCTGCAATACTAATATCGGCTGTATAACGAAACGGCATCATCACCGCTTGCACTTTATCTTTACCTAAAGCATCAACCGCAATAGCAAGCGTTAAAGCAGAATCAATACCACCAGAAAGCCCTAATACTGCGCCTTGGAAACCATTTTTAGTCACATAATCGCGAGTTGCAAGTACTAATGCATCATAAACTGAAGCTAATTGGTTATTTTCATTCTTATCAATTATCACGGGATGATTTATACCCAATTGAAAAGCAACAATTTGTTCTTCAAATGAATTTAGCTGACAAACAATTTCACCGTGTTCATTACAAACAAAAGATCCACCGTCAAAAACTAATTCATCTTGCCCCCCCACTTGATTGACATAGATAATAGGTAACTCTGTTCGTTTTGCATGTCGTTTAACTAAATCATGTCGATGTTTTTGTTTTGCATAATCGTAAGGCGAAGCATTAATTGCTACCACAAAATCAACTTGAGCTTGTTTAATATCATCGATTGGCTGATTTTGCCAAAGATCTTCACAAATTAACAAACCAATCTTTTGACCTTTAAAATTGACTACGCTAGTTTGCTTGTCAGCAGAAAAATAACGCTTTTCATCAAATACATCGTAATTGGGTAGCCATTGTTTATGATAGCGAGCTAACAATTTTCCATCACAGAAAAAGGAAAGCGCATTATAAATATTTTGATCTTGCCAATGCGGATGACCAACAATGACTGCACACTGTGTACTTGCTTGTTGAATTAATGATAATGCGTTTTGACAACGTTCTTTAAAATCAACACGGAAAATTAAATCTTCGGGTGGATACCCACACAAAGCAAGTTCTGAAAAAATAATGAGATCGTCGGATGAGTGGCTGTTTATCAATTCAATAATCTGTTGAGCGTTCCCTTCAATATCGCCCACACGCCAATTTTTTTGTGCTAAAACAATAGATAAAGACATATAAAATTTAGTATCACAAATCGAATTTATCATTAAGTTTAAATGATTCTAAGTTGCACTGCCACTTTTTTATCGCTAACATGCAACAATAAATTGGCTTTGACTTGTCTGGAAATTATTATGCAAAAAATATTAAATGTGGCATTAGCTAAACGCAGTTACCCCATCACTATTGGTGAAAATCTACTAAGCGAATTTCAACATTTTAAACTCCAAGCTGGTCAACGCGTGCTTATTGCTACGAATGAAACTATCGCTCCCCTTTATTTACAAACATTAATTGATATGCTTGAAAAGCATGGTATAAAGACCGATTCAGTCGTTGTTCCTGATGGTGAGCAGTATAAAACGATGGAAACATGGAATACGATACTCACAGCCTTGCTTGCCCATAATCATACCCGAAGCTCAATCCTTATTGCACTTGGTGGAGGCGTCATTGGTGATGTTGCTGGATTTGCCGCATCAGCTTATCAACGTGGCATTAAGTTTATTCAAGTACCCACCACACTACTATCTCAAGTTGACTCATCTGTAGGTGGCAAAACCGCAATTAATCATCCACTGGGTAAAAATATGATTGGCGCATTTTATCAACCGCAGTCAGTTGTCATTGATCTCAATTGTTTAAAAACATTACCGCAACGAGAACTTTCGGCAGGACTTGCTGAAGTGATAAAATACGGTATTATTTTAGACCCCGAATTTTTTAATTGGTTAGAACAACATATAGAAGATTTATTAAATTTAGATGTTAACGCATTAAGTTACTGTATTTACCATTGCTGCGAACTAAAAGCAAAAGTGGTTGCTGCTGACGAGACTGAACAAGACATGCGCGCCATTTTAAATCTTGGTCATACTTATGGTCATGCGATAGAAGCAGAATTAGGCTATGGAAACTGGCTACATGGCGAAGCCGTCAGTGTCGGTATGCTAATGGCTGCACAAACCGCAAAATTACTTGGTAAATTAACTCAAGCAGATATTGAACGGATTAAAAACTTATTAATTCGTGCTAAGCTACCGGTTAACAGACCAACAACAATGCCGATTGAATCTTACCTACCACACATGTTACGAGACAAAAAAGTACTATCTGGACAATTACGGCTAGTTGTACCCACTGAAATTGGGCACGCTGAAGTGATGGATGGCATTGATAAAGACGTGGTATTTCAATCTATACAACTTACTTAATCAATGATTGATAAAACTAGTCGCATCGTTGATAGTAAGTTAAGAAACTACGTTAATGAATATATATAACAAAACTAACGCCGTATCACAAATAAGCGATATGGCGCTTATATCATATTCGGTTATATTTTTTGTAAAAAATATTCAGGATTCTATACCGTTTCGCGATTAATTTAGACTTCGCAATATCTATTCGTTAAAACATGTGATAACCATCGTATCAATCAAAAATTCACAAAACCGGCTTGTCCACACATGAATGGCAAAGCCATAAGAGATAGGTACTTTAATGAAGAAA
>NZ_JAAEDV010000021.1:0-15569 GCF_013345045.1 Gilliamella sp. ESL0250
GATATAAATGCCTGTTCATCGTTTTGTCCTTATTTTCATTACCTTAATTATTCTAGTGTCTCGATAGCTTTAACTACTCTATATTCTTGATGCTAGATGTTAATAATTCCAGTTTACGTTAAACCCTTTGATGATGTAAGTTCTTAAACCCTTGCTCTATATCGCATAAATCGAGCATTTGGGTTTTTCTTGCTGACATAACACTATCACATTCAATTAATTCAACCTGATTAATATTGAAACATAATAACTCAACCGGAAAGTCTATCTGTCCAGTTGTCGTGCTTGGTAGTAATAAATGAATATCAGGTGAGATGGGATTTAACGAATCTTGCAGAGCTTTTTGACGTTCTTGCTGGTAGATCAACAGTGTTTGTGTTGACAAGGGCTCGGCTAACACGATAGTGACGGGATAGATAACAAAGGCTAAACTTAATAGAAATTTTTTCATCACAACGCTTCAAAGTCCAATTTTCACTCAATTATTACATAAAATTTGCGCAAAAATACTAAACTGAAACGGATCAAATGTCTATATAAAAAATAGACAACTTTTATTATATAATAATTTTTTATATTATTTTTAAAGATATTTTTATTACTTATTTAGTTTGTATTTTATGATTTTTATATAATTTAATCACTTTTACATTCTCAACATAAGGAAAATTGCAATATTAAAATATTGTTGAATTAGCATTATAAATTTATAGCATGCTAGACAACAATCTTTATATGCTTTAGTTACAATCAATAAATTATTAATAAAAAATTTTTTATTATTTAGATTTTAATGCCCTGCTACTTTCGAGAATAAATTAATAATCACCACACCAAACATAATAAATCCCATGCCGATTAGCGCAGCGAGATCCAATGATTGTTTTAAGAAAATCCAAGCGATTAAACTGATTAGTACAATCCCGATTCCAGACCATATTGCATATGCAATACCAACAGGGATTGTTTTTAATGCTAATGAAAGGAGATAGAACGAAGCGCTATAACCAATAATAGTAATAATTGAGAAAATAAGATTGGTAAAACCATTTGATAGTTTCAATGAAGATGTCGCTATCACTTCACAAATAATTGCAACAAACAGTAATAAATATGAATTCATCTTAATGCCCATAATCGTTAAATTAAAAAGCTAATTTTCTAAAATCGACGCTGAATCCTTTAGATTAACCAACTTTAATTAACTGCATAAACGTTAATAGATAAAGCCAATATTTTCGTGCCTTATTTTTGCATCATTAATTATGAATCAAAGGTAAAATAGATAGCTATTAACGCTTGAAAAGGAAGATATTAATGGTGGGTTGTGAGGGCATCAGTTAAATAAATAACTGATTGATTATAATTAACTTATTTCAACAACCCATCAATCAGTATACAAATACGTATACAAAATATTTTCCACTTTTGTATAATTATACCATTTTTATTATACATAAAAAAGTACATTATTATTACTTACACACGCTCAAGTACACGTACTTAAACAAAAAACAAAGACTATATACATATTTTTTGTATATTTTTAATGTTTACTTTTTTAACTTCTTCTTTATTACTACTTTCTTTTTTATTTTTTAATAAAAATATATCATCTTCTATTTTTAAAGTAGCATATTCGTATAAATTACTTATTTCATCAAGTTTACAATATGTATTAACATTCATATTTTTACATATTTTAATGTTATTTTTACAACTAAAATACACAAATAATTCAGCATTTTTTATACTTACATTAAAAAATTTTTTTATTAATTTTTTAGCAAAATACGCAGTTATTTTTAAACCTTTTTTTCTCTCAATTAAAATTATAGTATAAATAATATTCAATTGTTTTCTTTTTGCGTTTAAACCTCTTTTTACTCCGCCCATTTTTTTAAAAAATTTCAAATTGAAACCAATACGTTCTTTTTTACAAAATTTAAAATGATGTTTAAGTTCTTCGTATTCTTTTTCTCTTTCTACTAATTCAGCAATTTCATTATGTAATTTTTCTAAATTTTTATTGTAATCATCATATTTAATATCATCCATATTTTTTACCTCGTTATTATTATTTGTCTGTTTAAGTACATGTACTTAAACAGAAACTTATTTATATAATATATGTAAAATATTTTTAATTATGTCAATATCTAATGTTATGTTTTTTTAATATTTTTTAGATAATTGGAAGGTAAATTGACTGTTCAAGTACACGTACTTAAACAGTAGGCTAAAAAGCACTATTAAGTGCTTTATTTGTATATTTAAAGAAATAAACCATTTTTTACATTATTCATATAACTACTTGATTTATTTGTTTTTTGTTGTTTTTTTGTAGATTTTGTTGTAGATCTAGTTTTATACTCTTTATTACTACTACTATCTATTGCTACCAATTCTTTATCTTCTTCCATTTTTTTTGATTTAATACTAAAAGCAATAACATCGTTTTCTATTTTATAACTAATACTTAAATCACTTTTGTCATTTAATTCTTTTACAGCTTTTTCAAGTACTCGTTTTTTTAAGTCAAAAAGTCTTGTATATTTGTTATTTAACAATAACATTTCTCTTAATTCTTCAACTTCAATATTTCTTGTTTTTATTACTTTATATTGTGCTAATAATTCATACAATCTTATACTGTATACGCTTTTAAATGTACTTATATTACTTAACTTATATTTAGTAAATTTGTTTTTTAAATCAAATAGATAAGGAATAATATGATCGGAAAATACTAACTCAGCTACTGCTTCGTTGTTGTAATAAGTTTTTGCTTGTAGCCATCTAAACGTAATTTTTTTTTGATTGTCTTTCAAAATTATAGACTTATTATATAAGTCATCTAAACCATCTTTTATTGCTTTATATATACTGTTTTTATCAATATTTTTAAACTGTTCAGCAAATTCGTTTGCTTTTATAACAACTGTTTTATTGTCAGCACTGGCAGGGTTTAACTTACTAATAGCAAACAATATTATTCTTTGTTCTGCTAGCGTTAAATTATAACTAGCACTTACTAAATCGTTACTTTTATATACTATTAAATCACTCATTATTATTATTATCTCCTTTTATTGTTATTATATTTATAGTTATTTATTTAATCAGTTTTTGCTACTTGTCAACGCTTATTCTAAAAATAATCGTTTTTTATAAAATAATCCAAAAAAAATGAATATTTTTTTTAACATTCGTTTTGTCGTTCAACATTCGAAATGTCGTTATTCACATTCTTTTTGTCGTTTTTTACATTCAAAAAGTCGTCATTTACATTCTTTTTGTCGTCAATGAATTTTGTAATATATTGATATTATTGGTTAATTTAGCCAAAAAACAAGCCGAAAATAGGAAAATAATAAAATAATAAAGTAAAACAAGAATGATTTTAATAAAGATTTTTAAAAACCTGTAGTTTTTTAAAAATAAAAAGATCGGTTAAGGGATGGGTGCTTAGCAGCACACACAAAACCATAAGCAAGCAAGCTTGCTTGAGACTTGCGCTAAAAAAGACTTGTGTAGAACATTTAAAAATCTGTTGATTTTTAAATGAATTAGCTAATAAAAGAATGTTTTTGAAAAGGAATTATATGTATGTGCTAAATATAAGCTATTTATAAAGTACATAAGTAACGCGCTATAAAAAACAAAGTAATTTTTATGATTACTAACTATATATTTTTATGTATTTAATATTGACAATTTAAATATATTTACTATAAGTATAAGTAATAATAATTTTATCTCTTAAACTTATTATTATTATAGAAAATGTACTTTTTTAACCAAAACCCTTTTTAATAAAAGGGTTTTTTATTGTCTAAAATAAAACCAATCTTCCAATTTATCACTTTTTCACAAAAAGCACAATAAAAATAAGTTCAAATGCTCAATAAATAATCAATTAGTTTTGTCTTTTTTAAAAATAACAATTATATTTCAAGTATAAACTTTTATTTATTACAAACAAAGCAAAACTAATAATTTTAACATATAAAAGTTTAAAAAAATACAACTAATAGCACAAAATGCTAAAAAACTAACTTTACATTTCAAAGATATTTTATATAACTATAAGTAAGAAAACAAAATAATGTAACTAAAACAAAAAGTTACGCAGTTTTTCTAATTTAAATAATAATAATTAATATAAGGAATGAGCTATGTTAAAAGAAACAATGAAAGTTAAAAAGACAACTAAAAAAACAACTAAAAAAGTAGTAGTAAATAAATTAATTGATATAAAAATTAAAGTAAAAGAAGATTTGAGTAGAACTATAGGAGCTTTAAGAATAGCAGGTGTACCTATTGCTTATACATACAGCAACAGATCAAATGCTCGCGTTTGCCCAAAAATCGAATTCATCAAATCTTACCCTTACTCAAGTGGCTCGCGAAGATATCATGAAGTTGTTGTGCCCGCAGGTTCTGTTTTTATTATAAGAGATTTTGAAACAAAGCAACTTAAATATTTAAAAAAGTGGATCAATGAAGAAAAAATTGAATACACAAGAGTTTACAAAAAAAGAAATGTTGTACAAACAGAGCAAGCAACACAAACACAAGTAATACAAGTAGAAGAAAAAGTAGAACAAGCGCAACAGCAATTACAACAAGTAGTAGTACAAGCAACAACAACAGCAACTATTTAATAATAAAAGCCCCATTTTGGGGCTACTAATAAGAATAAAGAGGTAAGCAATGAAAATAGAAAATTTAATAAACGATATAAAAACATATAACAGCTTAAAAGATAAAGAAAATTATACAGTTAGAGAAAGTAACATATTAGAAAATATAAAAAATACAATAAATATAAAGCTATTAAGTTTAATAAATTTTATAAATGATAATGATTATAAAATATACAAGATTGACTTGGTAAACTTAAACAAAGCTAAAAAAGAAGATAATTTATTACTTTATATTAATGTTTTATATAACATTATTTTAAAAAACAGTAGAGTACATTATAAAGCATTAAATAAAAGTATATAAACAACAACAACAATAATAAAAGAGGAATTAAACAATGGAATATACAAAGTATATAAAACAAATAGATACGTTATTAGCACAAACATATAGAATTACTACTATTAATAGAACAAATAATTGTGTTAATACAAAAATATATAATAGTTCAGAAATTAAAGAATTTAAAATATACAATGAGTTATATAATTTAAATAAAAATGGTTCAGATATTTATATAACACCTTTAAGTGATTATTATTATTATTTAGTAATTGACGATATAAAAACAGAAGAAGCGGTTGATGAAATAAAAATGGAATTTGGAAAACCAATTTTGCATTTAGAAACTTCTGAAAAAAATTATCAATTTATTTATATAGTTAGCAAAAAAGAAGCGAATCAAAAGCTTGCCAATTTTTTTGTTAAAGCAATGAATAAAAAATATGGTGACCCGAATTTTTCAGGTGCTGTACATGCATTTCGAGTTGCAGGGTTTAGAAATAAAAAAGAAGGAAGAAATGATTTTTTAGTTAAAGCAATTGAAAAAGATGATATACGTTTTAAAGTTTTTAATTTTTTAAAAATAATGCACAGAAACGAATATATTCATAATTGCATTAAAAATCCAGACATTTTACATACTACAAATAACAATACTAATAATAATGATATTGAAATTAATGAAATAAAACAAGTAGATATAAATGGTGAAGAATATTTAGAAATTAGTAGATTTTTTAATAAAGAAAAAAATCGATTTATAGGTTTAGCTAAAAAACAAAAATGGGTTTTAGACGATAGTGTAATTGATTTTAACGCAATAAAAAACACACTGAATAAATATGCGGAATATAGGAATATTTGTGCAGCGGTACTGGACGACAATAAAAGAGAACATACAGAAGATTACACAATTAGAACTATTAACAAAGCATTAGAAAAATTAGAAGAAGAACACAAAAAAGAAAATAAAAAAGGTTTTAGTATATAAAAATCAACCTGTTTTTAAGTAAAAGCCCCAAAAATTGGGGCTTTTTTATTAGTACAATATAGTAATATTTTTTCTATATTTATTAATAACACTATTATTATTATAGTTAAAATCAAAGTTATAATTTTTAGTGTGTTTTATTTTGTGTGTTGCTGTCGCCTCAAATTTCCTACCACCACTCCCTCCTTTTTGGTAGTTGCCATAGTAAGTCTGCGACTTATCTACTCTATGCCCTAAAAATGCAGCGATCGTGTCTTCATCCGTTTTTACTCTTTTTAAATCGCTAGCAACTTTATGACGAAAACTATATAAACTTACAGCAGTTCCATATTTTCTATAAAAAAATTTGCTTAGACTTTTATAAGTTTTTTCATTTTGTTCTATTTTATAAACCCCACCATTTCTAAGTTGCTGCCTAAAAACATTTTTGTAGAATTCCTGATGTAATTCATTATCTTTTTCTAGCGTCGTTGTACAAATTCTAACGTCCTGCCCTGAATGTTTTCCAATTTTTGCGCCACTTATAGTTGCTTCAATAACATTTTCCCCGTTTTCGTCTTGTTTTAATTTCAAGCTAACGCCTTTTTTAAACTCAGCTGGTCTTAAACCAAAAAGTTCATAAACTATTAAAATATCTTTATATTTTTTTACACAAACTTCATCCATATTTTTTAAAATATTTTTAAGATCAGGCATTTTATTTAGCGTTTTTCTTTTACTATTTACCCTTTCAAATATTATACTTTCTTTATTTAGTTTAAAATTGTCTTTTAGTATAATTGCTAAATCAAAAGCTTGATTAGTTAACTCTATCATTTCATTGGTTTTTTTATTTTTTCGTGCGTAATCTGATTTTTTTTGTAATTCTTTAATTTCATTAATTAATCCAAATTTCAATGAAGTTCTATACAAATCATAAGTTGAACTCGTTTTTGCTTTATGTAGCAATAAATTAATTTCTGATTTTTCAACATTTTTATTGTTATTTATTAATCTGTTATATACTTTTAAGTAAGTTTCATAAGTTGCTTTATTACTTGTATAATGCTCGTTTAGTTCATTTACAATTTCATTAATTTTTTTGTTTTTACAAATACCTACAGCTTTATTTTCTAATTTTGCTTGTTGTTCAATTTCATCTAAATATTCATTTTTTAATTTGTTTTGTAATAATGTAAGTTTCATAATGCCCCCTTATTTTTATTATTATTTTTTTAATTTTTGTTTTGCTTTTCTCGCTTTTTTGCTCAAAAAACAAAGTCCAAAAATTAAAAAAATTCATTGTTTTTATTGATTTTTTCACTTCGTTTTTAAGCTTTTATGCTCAAAAACTCATCTCAAAAATCCCTAAAAATTCCATTTTTTTTAATGAAAAATTGGGGCATATTCACTTTTTTTTATTTTATTTTTTTTGTATTTTTCTCGCTTTTTTGCTCAAAAAATCCAATAAAAAATAAAATTAATGCTTACATTTTGCTTATTTATTTTTGCTTACATTAAGCATTTTTAGCCTTATCAATTTTTTATATTTTTTGCTTTTCGCCCAAGCTTCAAATCAAAAAATAACAAAATTAAACGGCTAATTAGTTAATTAAAAATTGCTTTTCGCTCAAGCTTCAAATCAATTATTTAATTAACTAACATTATTCTATCTTCGTTAAGTTCACTTGCTCGCTCGCTTTGCTTGCTCGTTCTCAAAACTCGATACAATAATGGGGGCAATTTTGGCTCATCGCCAATCCGCTATCTTTGCTTTTCGCTTCGCTTCAAATCAAAAATAGCAGACCATTGCCCACATTATTAGGACAATAAAATTGTCCGAATGAATGTATATTTTGTGTCCAATTAATTTGTACAATTAATTAGTCCACTTTTCATTATGCCCACTCCTATTTATTTAATCAGTTTTAGCATTTTGTCAATGCTAACCTGTTACTTTTTATTAATTTTTTCACAAAAAAATTGAAGCTATTCGCATCAATTTTTCACCTCAAAATTAACAAAAAGCTATAAAAAGTGGTGGGCATAATTCAAAATTTGAGCTATTTTTTTTAATTAAAAATAGCTTTTTTTTGCTTATTTTTTTAAAAAATTTTGGTGAAATTTGCTTATTTTGTTTAATCAAAAATCATTAAAATTTAATAAAACTAATTGGTTTTTTTAACAAAAAAACACACAAAATAAATAAATTAAACACAAAAAAAAAGAGGCTTTTAACCTCTTTTTTATTTAGTATTTCTGTTATTGTAATTTATCAAAGTTTCATCAAGCCCAGATTCTCTTGCTTGCTCAACTGATAATTGTTTTCCAAGATCTTTCGCTTGTTGCATGTAAGCGTTAGCTTTTGTTCTGTCACCAGCTTCAAAAGCAAGTTTAGACAACGATAATTTACTATTTGCTTGTTGTGCTAAACTATCAAATTCTTGTTTTGTAGCAGTTTCATTATAAGCATTTTCTAACATGTCAAGATCTTCTTTTTTATTCATTTTTTCTTGTTGCTGTGCTTGTTCTTTTTGTCTCATTTCTTCTTGTTTTGCTTGTTGTTTTTTGTTAGCAACAGCATTTGCTTTAAATGCATTTATTTTATTTCCTGCTCCTCTAGCAACTCCCCCCATCTGATCTAAACCAACTTTAGCTAAAGCAGCTTTTGCCATTGTTGTGTTTTAAGATTCTTTTGCATAAGAAGCTAAGCTTTGACCTGCATTAACATTTAACCATTTCATGACCTCATCTGGTATAACATGAATTAAAGAAAATGATTTGTTTATAATGCTGTATAAAACACCAAAATATACAAATAAAATTGCTATAGTCTTAATTATGCTACCCCCCGCAATTCCAGTAAGCGCAAGCATAGCAGGGAAAGTTTCAGATAATAAACCACCTAAAATATTGAGCATTTCAATTGCGCAAATTAAACCAATAATCATTAATGTTGGGCGTAATGCAAGTGATAAAACTAATCCATATCCAGTACTTCCTTTACCTGTGAAACCATCTGCATCAGGTTGTAATTGTGTGACTACCCATAATGGGGCTGCTACCATTGCTTCTAGCACTAATATCATCCAGCCACCGATTATCCCCAACCACAACATATACGGCATTAATGGTAAAAGTACAGAAAGTGAATTACCAACCACCCAAAGACTCACAGAAATTGGCATAAAAGCAACAACCGCTATCAAAGCATTACCAACTATAGATCCTGAAAAAATACCAGCAACACCAGCTACACCCGCACTTACACTAATTACAATACTACCTAAATTTATTGCCAGATCACCATAATATTTTGCTATAGTAATTGGGTTTATAGATCCTGCTGAATCTTGCATCGTCTTAACTAAGCTGTGCGCAGAAGCATTACCATCCCAAAAAGGATTTATTGAAAATGAAAAAGTATTACTTGCTTCTTTATTTATACCATTAAAAATTCCTGTAATTGCTCGACTTCCTGCGTTGCCGTCTTTTTTGTCTTTTTGTTCATATTGTTCATATTTTGCTAATGCTTGTTGTGTTAGCCCATTGACATGCTTACTGTTAGCAGAACTCGCCTCTAAGTCGTTACTTGCCTTATTCATCACCGACGATAATTCAGTACCTTGCCAAAGTTGTTCAAAGCTGAACGAAGATTCAACACTTATTGGGGTTAAATTAGCTAATTGTCCTAAAATTTCTTGAATTTGAATTAAACGAATAGACCAAGATCCTGCCAGCATCCAGCCGTCCTTTTTCACAGAATCAGTAAAAGAACTCCAAGAATCTGTTTTTTTAAATGCTTGTTCAATTACAAAAGCATTATTTTTTTGTACGCATCTATTGCTTCATCAATTTTTGCTTGCAAATCAACATTATTAGGATTTTTATAATATTGTCTTGCTAGCAGTGACATATCAGAATGTAGTTTATTTAAAAAATACACTTGATTTTGTAATACAGTATTAAATAGCGGTGCTAAGTTTTTGTAATCTCCTAATTTTTTATCTAAATCATTGCTTTTTGTTTGTACTATGTAAGCACCACAAGCTCTTAAATCTCTACCAATTTTATAATTTTTATTGTCGATTTTTATTGAATTAGCCATATTATTTATTGATCCGCTAACGCCTGCTATTTGATCTGCTCCAAAACTTAAAAATTGAAACGGCAACTCAAAAATTTCTGGTTTTAAACTATAACCATAGTATCCGCCAGTACTTACGTAAGTATATGATTTTTTTATAAATTTCCTGATTAATTTGATTAACGTTAGATTTTGGTGAAACCCATTTGCTAGTTAATTCAACATCTTCTTTTCCAATTTGTTTATACAAATCATTTGTTGCTACAACGCATAAATTTGATAAAAAAACTTGTTTTGCTAACGTGTCGATTTTTTGGTTTGAAATATTTGGTACAACTACACCATTTGCTACCCCCATATTTGCCACATATTCTTGCCAGACATGAGACGCAGCCCCGATACTCATTTGAATAACCCAAAGCATAAACATTTGTATGGCACAAAAACCGCCAGACACTGGCACTAAAAAAGCAGTACTTGTAGCCATTCTGATTGGCAACCACATAGACGACCATTTTTTACCTAAAATTTCACCGTCATGCGCAGTTGACATTGTTCCTGCCATTAACGTATAAGCAACAATAATACCACCCACCATTAATACGACACTATTAAAAGCTAACAAAGCCGCAGAAAGCGGACTTTTAGACATATCATCTTCAGGAAAATAGATATCCAAAAATAATTTTTTTGATATATCCGTGTCACTAATATTAAACAGATCTACATCTACTGCATTAGCAAACGCATTGCTAGCAAACATTAATAATAATGTTGTTATTAGTGTTATAAACACTAAATTCTTTTTATAAATACTAATATTCATAATAACTTACCTCTTTTTATTTTTATTATTTGTATAGTTTTTAACTACTTATAGTTACTTATAAAATATTTAAATAATGTCAACAGTTGAACTTCATTATTTTTATTAAAAAATTTAAAATTAAAAACTAGTTAAAGTATTGACATTATTAAAATATTTTATAAATAAATAATATTAATAATTTAAAAATGAGACTTTAAAATTAGACATTAAAAAAAGAGGTTAAGAATGGATAAGAAAACAAATAAATTTAGTAGTATAAAATACGATTTAGCTAGTAATTTTTTAACATTATTTTATGTATTAGCTACGTTTGTAATTGCTGTGTGTGTGTATTTTAATGGTACAAATATTATAAAGGTTATTACGTGGGATTGGTTCTGGTTATTTATCATTTGTTGGTCATTTTTATTTGCTGTGCCGTGTCAACTTTTAGCACATTTTACACTAAATATTATATATAAATCAAAGTGATATATTAATTAAACATATAAAAAAAGAGGTTAAAAACCTCTTTTTTTTATCTTGGTTCATTACCAATAGAGGGAGGAGGAGGAGGAGGATTTGATATTGTTTGAGAATTAGAACTACTAGTTGTTACGTTAGCATTTGTATTAGTAGTATTAGTAGTATTAGCAGTAATATTTTTTAACTTGTTATTTTTTAAAGTCTTTTTAATCTTTTTAAAAATAAATACTACAACACTAATTGTAATAAAATTAATAACAAAACTAAAAAAAATCCAGCCTATACTTATATGTTGTTTTGTAAATATAAAAGAAATAAGAAAGTTAACTGTTGTAATTATAAACGTTATTCTTGTTATTAAAAAAATCTTATCTATCATTTTTTACATATCCAATTTTGATTAAACACACTTAAAAAGGGCTAAAAAGCCCTTTTATTATTTTACATTTTTGGTCTTCTAGGTTTTGTTGGTGAAACAGGTAGCTCATCTGGTTCTGGTTCTGATTCTGGTATAACAGATGGTTCTGGCATTGGCATCTCTATAATATCTATTAAAATGTCCCAAACTAATTGAATGCAAACAATATCTTGCGATTCTTTTATCCACTCCCTAATTTCTTCTATTAATTGTTCTAGTTCATTTTCTTCAGTTTTATTTAATTTATTTTTTGATTTTAATTCTTTTACTCTTACAACCTTTTTTATTATATAGTCACATGTCATTTTTTAACTCCTTCATTTTTAACTTAACTTGTTACTTTTTAAAAATTTTTGAAAGATTTCAACGATCAGTGTAGTTAATTGTGATAGCTTTAATCTATTATAATTAATTATATTGATCTGTGAAATCGATCATACTATACTATACCTGAAGTAAAAATGAACAGTTTTTTAACAAAATATAGTTAAAAAAACATAATGCTATAATTAATTAAAAGTTGACAAAATCAGTGAAATCTGATTTAGAGTAAGAGGTACAGAATTATGTTATGGGGTTCAGCAGTTATTGATGATATTGCTAATCATTATGAAAAAGCACAAGAAGAACATAAGCAATTTATAGAAAAAATTAATAAACCTTTTGGCGATGGTATATCTTCATCAAATATTAATTTAAAAAGACAAATTAAAAAAAATAAACAAGATATTGCTAATTATAAATTAGCTTTGTCTAATGATACAGAGGTAATGTATAGATTGTTTATGCATAGAAATATTTTAAAACAATCTATTTATAACTTTTTAGAAAAAGTTGATGATAAAACTAAAAAATTATTTTTAGATACTTTAAATGAATTAAAAACAAAAAGCGAGCAACGTCAAGATTATAAGGAAAATTTATGGAATTGGGTTAATAAACCTAACTTTTCTCAAACTTTATTGAGAGATGTTCAAAATCCAAATGAGCTTGATTATACAGCAGCTTTATTGTTCCCAGATGTAACTAAAAAATAATCTTTAATAATAAAAGTTGATAAATTAAGTAAAATCTGATTTAAGGTAAGAGGTAAAGAATTATGCTATGGGGCGCAGCGGTTACTGAAGATATTGCTAATCATTATGCTAAAAAGAAAGAAGAACATAGAAAAGCATGTGAAGAAATGGATAATCCTTTTGGTAAAGGGATATCTATTGATAGTGCGATGTTAATTGATTATAAAAGACAAATTGATCGTTATAAAAAAGAAATTTATAATTATCAAACTCAAATTGCTAATTATAAATTAGCTTTGTCTAATGATACAGAAGTAATGTATAGATTGTTTATGCATAGAAATATTTTTAAACAATCTATTTCTAATTTTTTAGAAAAAGTTGATGATAAAACTAAACAATTATTTTTAGATACTTTAAATGAATTAAAAACAAAAAGCGAGCAACGTCAAGATTATAAGGAAAATTTATGGAATTGGGTTAATAAACCTAACTTTTCTCAAACTTTATTGAGAGATGTTCAAAATCCAAATGAGCTTGATTATACAGCAGCTTTATTATTTCCAGATGTAACTAAAAAATAATTATCAATAAAAAATTAAAAAAGATCCCACTAAAAGTGGGATTTTTTTATATTATTATAAAGTGAAAAGAAAAAGAGGGATATTCCCTCTTTTTTGTGTTAATTATCTAACTTGGGTTCATTACTACCTTTATCAACTAAAGGCGAACTTTTGTTTTGTCCATCACCCTTATCCACTAACGGTGAGCTTGAACCTGTTCCAGCACCATTCTGATTTGGCATACTGTTTTTAGAGTTTCCATTGTTGGTTATAGCATCAGTACCAGTATTTGGATTGTTAGCTTGGCTAGCATTTTCTGCTCCACCTTGTTGTGCTGTTCCTCCACTAATACCATTACCTTGAGCTGTTCCAGCAAATGCATGTAAAGTTGGTATTAATCCTGATGATTTTGCTTGCTATTTTATATCGTTGTTTTAATTATTTTTTTAATATTAACTTTACCATCTTCTTTTTTTTCTTTTTTTGAATTATTTGCTGTAAAATGATTTAATAAAAATTCATATTCAAATCGATTTCTATCTACAAATAAATGTCCTTTTATATTAATAGCTGTTAATTCAGCATTTGAGCTAATATTAATATTATGCTTTTTCATTATTTCTACAGCTTCGTAAGCAGGTATTAAATTATCAATATTGATACTTGCTAAACTTATAGTTTCTGTTGTTTCAATTTTATTTAAACTACTATTATAAAAACAAATAATTCGAGGTCTGCTATATAACCATTCTTTTACTTCTTCATAAATAAAACAAACCTTTTTTTTGCCAACTTGTATAGGTCTTGGTAATTGTAGTGTTTCATCTTTTAACCATCTGTATATTGTAGATTCATCACAACCTAATGCTGTTGCTAGCTGTCCAATACTTATTGTTTGTAATGTTTCCGCAAAACTTGATAATGTTGTTTTACTACCCATAAATACTCTAAGAATAATAAATATTACATTACAATATAATACTATAAAACTGAAACATTACTTACATTTTCTACATAATCGCCCCACCAACCCATCAATTCAAATCTTTTTTCAAGATATTGAGCATTGTTATAAGTAGCTCTTATAATATTTTTATCTACATGTGCTAACGATATTTCTATTAATTCTTGATGAAATTTTAAACTTTCATTTAAAATGGTAGAAGCAATAGATCTAAAACCATGCGCTACTAATTTATTTTTAAATCCTGCTCTTTTTAGCATTGTATTTACTGTTTCTTTACTTGTGTGTTTACTTTTATCATTTAAATATTTTCTATTTATAAATACATATTCAAAATTTGGTGGTGTTATATCCTTCATTTTTTGTAAAATTTTTAATGCTTGTTTTGATAAAGGCACTATATGTTCACGCCTCATCTTCATACTATTTGCTGGAATTGTCCAAATCGCTTTTTTTAAATCAATATCAGCCCATTTTGCTGTTGCTGCCTCCCCTGGTCTCACTAATGTTAATAATTGAAAATATGCCAATAACTTAGTTTGCTGAGTAGCAGGATAATCATTAATTACTTTTAAAATAACAGGTAGCTGAGCAGGTGGTAAAGTTGGCATATTTTTAGATCTATGCGTAGCAAATCTTAAATTTTCAAATTTATTATATTCAACAAAACCAAGATTTTTCGCATAATTAAAAACTCTACCTACAACTTGACAAACTCGAGCAACAAGATCAGTTTTGTTTTGATTAATCAAGGGTTGTAAATACTCTTTAAAATCAGCAGGAATTAACTCATTAACTGATTTATTAACTAAATTATTATGAATTAAAACGTGATTAACTATAATATTTTTATTTCTTCTGAAAGTTCCTTCAGTTATTTCACCTTTATCTAAATTAATTTTTTGATCGTCTACCCAGCTCAAAAAAACATTAATAAATTTTCTTTTTTCTTCTTTTTGTATTTGCTCTTCTTCTTTATCTTTGTAATTAGCAGGATCTGTTCCATTCAACAATAATTTTTTAAACTCATCCCTTTTTTCTCTTGCTTCAGCTAAAGAAATTAAAGGATATTCACCAAGACTAAGTTGATTTGCTTTTTTAGTATCAGGTCTTAAATATCTGAATCGCCAAATTTTCGTGTAACTATCCCCTAAAATAGTACAGCAAAAAAGTAGAAAATTCTCTATGATAAAAGTAAAGGGGATTTAATTATGAAAAAAATGACCGAACATCAGATTGTATCTATTTTAAAAGAAGCTGAAGCC
>NZ_JAAEDV010000022.1:0-14766 GCF_013345045.1 Gilliamella sp. ESL0250
GTTCGGCTATCCATGGCGCACTGGCCCCCGCAAGGCCTCCTGTAATGTCACCGGTAATAATGCCTGTGATAATTGATGTCGCTGTGTCAATCCCTTTGCTGACATCTCCCCCCATGGTGCCTAGGTTGTTTTTTGCATTTTTAATCACTATATCACTGACAGCATCATAATAATTTTGTTGATAAATTTCATCATAGGTTTTAGCTGTGTAATTCGGGTCTTGTTCGGCTTTAAGCTTTTCTTCTTTTAGCTGTTCTTTAGTCTTATTTTCTAGCGCTTTTTTGGCTTCTTCGTCGTTGTCTAATTTGTTTTGCGCTTGAATGCGGTCATATTTGTTTACCACTCCTTTTGCCTGTTGAGCGATGTCTTTAACTAGCTCTACCGATTCTAATTTATCCAACTCTTTTTGTTTGTTAAATATCGGTTTCAGTGAGTTATTCGCATGCTCGGTATCTCGGCTTAGTTCGTTGATATCTTGTTTTTGGTCGTCTTTATTGCGGATGATGAGTTGTCCGTTTTCTACCGCTGAATGGGTTATACTGGACTCTTTTTCGCTGTTTTGATACGCCGTCGGGGCACCCGGTCCGCCGGTGCCTCCGCTCACCGAAACATGGCTAACTTTAAAATCCGCTTTATTTTTTATATCACTAAAGCTGATTGTGCCTGTATCAAGTTTGTTTTTGCTGGTATCTTTCGCTTCTGATGCTATCACCGCCCCTTTTAAGTCAGTGTTGTTACCCACCGTGATATCATAACCGCCACTGCCGGCAAAAATGCCCGATTGGTCGGTGACACTTGCCCATTTGCTGTCGATATTCGTACTAGATAACGAGCCGTTGGCACTAAAACCACCAAAGCCTCCGCTTCCACTCACCGATCCGCTGATTTTTTCGTAATCGTAATCATCGGTGTCTTGCAATGATTGGATGTTTAAGTTATGACCCACGTCCATCTTGACGCTATCACCCTTAACTTGACCACCAATGATATTAACATCATTACCTGTCTTGATTGTCAGTTTGTTGTTAGCGTCAATAACACTTTCTGTCCAAGCACTGCCGTTGGCATTTTCTCGCTCTCGACTAAAGTTAGCATTGCCTTTAAAACGTAAGCCACTTTCATCTCCACCAAATTGCAGCTGTATGCCAACCCCGCCTCCATAGCTCTTTTCGTCACTGTCGCTGTGCTGGGTGTTGACCGCGCCTATCACATTTAAATCTCGATTAGCCGTTAGATTAATATCATTACCTGCTTTTACTTCACTCCCTTTTAACGTAATATCGCCACCTTGTTTATTCGCATCCCCTGTCGCTATAATATCTATATTTCGTCCCGCCGAAACTCCACTACTTATTACCGAATGCTGCTCTTGGTTCACTTCTCGCTCTGTGCGTTGCGTGCCCACCATCGCACTCACCCCTATTGAGGCTTGACTTTGTCCTTGTTGGTTTTTCAGTTGAGAATCTTCAAGCGCTTCTATCGCCGTTAACGCCGATTTAATCGATTGGAGTGCTAATAGTTTGTCATTGCCCTTCTTCTTGGCTCGCTCTACTGCTTTTGCCGCTTCATACATATCCGCAGCTGTCCCCGTTAACGCTACCGTTAAGCCAGACTTTTCGTAACTGTACTCTTCTTTATACGTCGTCTTCGCATCTAGCGCTTCGATATTAACGTTTTCGCCTTGTAATTTGATGTTTTGCTGGGCGATGACATCACTGCCTTTGATATTTAAGTCTTTGCCCGCTTGGATGTTAACATTGCCATTTGTGCTGCCTACAACACTGCCCACAAAGGCTTGTTCGGTATCGGTCTGTTTGAGATTTTCTTTTTCTTTACCCACCGTAAAACCAATACCGCCACTGCCCATTAACCCCGATTTTTTGGTCTTGATTTCGTCTTTTCGGTAATACGACTCTTCCGCCGCATCAATCGTGATATCTTTGCCTGCGCCAAGATTCACATTATGCGTCCCAACCACTTCACTGCCCGTCACGGTTAAATGGTTGCCCGCATTAATGTTCACCCTGTCACCATAAACCCCACTGCCTTTTTGCGTGATATTATCGACCTCAATATCTTCAGTAATTGAACCCTTATTGAGTAAGCCTTTGGTTTTGGCTTTGTGATGCTCGGTTAACTGTAAACGCGCTTGCTCACTACCGATATTAATATCATGCTCGGCTAGGATATTTAAGCGCTTATCGCTCGATAATGCCGCCGATTTCGCCAAGATATCATGCCCCGCAATTAAGTTAAGGTCACCTTGGGTTAACAGTTCACTGCCCACCACATCTTCAATATCAACCTTGTGTGAGTGATTCTTATTCCATATCGCGTCTTGATAGCTTTCTGTCTTTAAGGTCGATAAATTGATATCGTGCCCCGCTATCACGTTAGTGACCCCATCTTCACCGCCATTTATTACCAAGGCCGCACCTAAATTAATGTCATGCCCCGCTTTTAAGTGGATATCACCATCGGTGACGCTGAGACTTGAAACTTGGTCAATCACGGTGTTTTTGCTTTTGCTCGCACCGTAATGCGTTTCGGTGGTCGAGGTGGTGCTATTTAAGTTGATGTCGTTATTCGCCTGTAAATAAGCCAACCTATCCGCTTTTAATTTGCCACTGCTGTTAATGCTATCTTTCGCTTGAATGATAATTGCACCCGCATCAATCAGACCTTGGTTATTGACGTTATTGCCTAATAAGGCAACCCTGTTTTTACCTAATATCGTCCCCGAATTTCCTATATCCTTCTTCGCCAGCACCGTGACACTTTTACCCGATAATAATGCCCCCTCCGTCGTTAATTGCGGGCGGTTACTTTGTAAAAATAATTCAGGATTCTATACCATTTCATTTTATTAAAATTCAATAACAGCTTATCACTTGACGAGTTGCATTAAGAGGGATAGGGTAAATAAAGTACGGTATAGTCTTATAATCTTGTGAGATCCTAAATTGAATAGCTCAGTTTTATATACAGGTCATCCTATTGCAATTAAAACCGAGCAAATCAAATTGGTATTAGAGTTTATAACTTAGTTATAAATTGAATCATCTATTCCAATTCTGCAAGGTTTGTCACAGAACTGGAAAAAGCAAAACAAGGTTATTTAGGAATTTTACCTGTCCACCAAATCGGTTTTTCATCCGCGCCTAAGTTATCAAAAACCGATAAATGTATATGTCCATAACTTATTAAATAAGGTAATGTGGTTATAGTCACCATTACTGGCTCATATTCATAATCGGGTTCTGATTTAAAGCCCTCATAACTTATCTTGGCAGATTCAACACAATAATGAAATGCATAAAAGTAACCATCAAAAATATCATATAAAGTTGATTTTGTTCTGTCTAAATCACTTTTGGCTTTACCTGATAAAATAGGCCCCCAATCAATGGCTTCTCTATCTAACTGTTTAAACTCCTCCTCGACCAATTTCATTAAAGATTCAGCCGTATCTAGCTCTTCTAACTTCAAATATCGACGATATAAACGGTCTGTTAAAATAGACCAATCTTCTTTGGGATATTTAGGCAAAAGATAATATGAAATACAATCAAAAAATAATTTCATATCACTGTCTGTACCTAGAGTAAATACAGAACCTCCTCCACTCATACCAATAGTTATTAACATTATTTAATTACCTTTTATCTTTTAACAATCTAATTTGTTGTTTTTTAATAATTCCATTCGATTGTCTGACTATCCCTTGTTTAATTTTAAATTCTAACGCGGGTGTTAAATGCTGCCCTCTAACATCTATCACAACCTCTTGTCGCATACCATTTGGTAAATGTTTTTGTCGTTCAATTGCTTGTTTAGAAATATTATTAATCAGATTATCAGCGTATTTGCCTATATCATAATTTTTCACTTCTATTGAACAAGTTGTGCCATTACAAAAATCAGGTCTTACACTCCCTTTTGTACCATGAGGGACTTCTACACCATCTTTATAACTTACTTGACCTCTATAATCTGGAGGCAAGCTGGCGTCGACATCTTTTTCTGATGTGGATTTTTATACAGACCATCCTGATGATTAAAACCGAGCAAGGCGAACTAATTATTGAACTTACCTTACTAATTATAAGTCGTGATATATTAGCTTTCTATAAAATTTGGTGACAGGTTTAACTGTCACCCTTAACAAGCAACATATATAGGGGGGACAATTTTAAGGTTGGTATAACGGAGAACGTTGCATTGCAGGTTTAATTTCATTAAACCAAGCTTTATAAACAAGTTCTTTAGGGTAGTGATTATAAAAATCCTCTATCTTTTCCAAATCAACCTCTATAGCTTTCACGAGCTGTTTATAGCATTGCATATATTGATCTTGAGTTAACTCGGAAAAATTTAAATCACTATCATAGAGATCATAACTAAAATAAACCTTTTCTGCTATATTATTTCCCAGTTGCATAATATAGGGACGAACATATTCGCCAATAACAGACATAAACGTTGAGTTATATCCAACGCATTCTACCTCTTTTCCAAAATAAAATATACCGGCCATATCTTACCTCATAATATGAATTTTAGATCGGTGATATTCTGGTAACGTCTTAATGTAATTTTCAAGACGTGTTCGATTATCAGACGTCAGTTTCCTAAAATCTAATGGAACAATATCTGCTTTATCTAAATGTTCATGTAATTTTTTAATATTTCTATCCCAATTATTATTAAAAAACTTATTCATTGCATTGATTTCTCTTTCTGTTCCGTTAGATGTCGTAAACATAAAATCTACAGTTTTACCTTTATTTGGACCGCTTGTAAAAATAAAGTCAGCTAAACTATCCTTATCCTTAATACGTTCAACTTTTCCGCCTAACAATTTTTCTAATTCAATTGCAGCTGCACCTTCTGCTAACTTTACTTTTCCTGCATGCGGATCTACTGTTAATTTGCTTTCACGATCAATCTGACGTTTTATTGTTTCTAGTTCCTTTTCCGATAACTTCTGCCCTGTAGCTCTAGCTTTCCAGGCTAAATTACTCAAACCTTTTGCAGTAACTGCACCTGTTGAGAGTGAAAATAACAATTCAGCATCTGATGTTGACACGCCTAATATCTTAGAAAGCCCCTCTGCTGTTTGCGTGTGATAGGTTTTACCATTATAAATGACCATCAATCCAGTCGCACCATTATCAACCATTGACCATGTTAAAAAAGAATTATCTCTTTATTACTTATATCTATCTGGCAAAAACTCCTTATGTTCAATGCCTTTTAGAAGTTCTAACAAATCATCTCTTACCCACGATAATTCTTCTTTATCCATGAATTCTGTATGTTGGTTTATTTGCTCATTGGTACAGTATTCCAACATGAAATTGACACAATCTAAATATATAGTAATTTCACTTTCGGAAAGTCTTAGATCAAATAACGTTACTGCATTAGCTACATATTCTTGTTTTAATAACTCCATAATTCACCCCTTAAAATAATTGGAAAACTTATCCCTGAACTCTTGCAGTTTTTCACTACTTGGTCGTCCCCAACGACCATCTTTAATTCGTTTTGTCGTATTGTTTCTAGGATTTTTATAAGAAGTAACAACTTCACCATCCGGTTCAATAATATGAACTCTACCATTAGGGCCTAAAACAACCCATCGACCATCATCCTGAACAAGAATATCAGAAGGTCTTGAGTTTTCAATATCATTAATCACTTGACCAACAGGGCGTCCTTGTTTATTTCTAATTTCCGCATGCTCACCTCGAGTTATTTCTGCATTTAGGGCATAATCTCGCCAATCATTTTCTGGAATTTGATTCCCACCAGTATGATTTGGTCCTAATTGTTCTGGATCTAATGGCTGATAACCCGGTAGCGGATCTAATGGTTTTTGTATCTGATCACCACCAGTATGAGTTGAACCTAATTCATCTGGTTCTAAAGGTTGATAACCTGGAAGAGGATCTTGTGGTTCAGGTATTGGGTATCCTTCTAATCTAGGTTTATAATTAGGGATTAGGATTGTACTAGGTGCATATATACTCTCTAATTCTTTTAAATACCGATTTGTTATCTCATCATTTCCCATCATCAACAATGTAATAAGGTGATCAAGATCTTCTGAGGAAATATTATCTGCAATAGATTGGGCAACAGCAGCAGTTATTCCAGCTTTAACACCATATTCTATAATTTTTTTAGTAACTAATCCCCTACAAGGTGCTGCTAATGAACATCCTTTTATAACTACTTTACTCAAATAATTATTCTCAACCGCATTTTTCCCCGCAGCAACGCCAGTATTCACATCTTGAATATCACCACCGGCAGCGGCTATCGCAAGGCCGGTCGCTAGTTGTGATAGGGCGCTGACTTTTTGCCTTTCTTCTTGGCTTAGGTCTTTGATGTCTTTATCGGGGTAAAGGATACCCGCAATAACTTCAGCACCACGTTCACTTGCGGCAGCGCCTAAGCCACCCACAAGCGCGGAATTGCCTTGCAGTTCGGCTACCACCGCACCGAGTATGGCATGGCTGACGGTGTTGGCGAGGGTGTTTCCTTCGGTCTGTTGTTTGATGATAGTTGCTATCTTCGGCGCTAATGCCCCTGCGGCTGCCCCTGTCATATCACCACTGATTAAGCCGTTGATAAGGCTAACGGCCATATCGATACCTTGACGGGTTTCACTGCCCATCGCCGACATCCCTTGGTTCATGGCTTTTTCGTAGGCTTTTTCGTAGATTTTTTGTTGTTCTTCTTCTGTTAGTCCCTTGTTTTTGCTTTCTTCTTTTGCCTTTTCAACCGCTTTTTTCGCTTCTGATTCTGCTCGCATACGGTCTATATGGTTGAGCATCGTTAACGTTTCACCACCTATCTCACTCACTAACTGTGTTTGCTCGATGATGTCTTGCTCTTTCTCTTTGTTAAAGATATGGTTGAGCTCGTTATTGGCATGCTCCGTATCCCAACTTAACTCGTTGATATCTTGTTTTTGTTCATCTTTGTTGCGGATAATTATCGTCCCTTCCGATACCGCTGAATGCGTGGTCGAACGTTCACTTTCGCTTTTGTTGCGACTGGTTGGCATCGATGGCATACCGCTCGAGCTAACGCTTGCACTGCTGCTACTCACTTTGTAGTCCGCTTTGTTTTCAATATCACTAAAGCTGATTGTGCCCGTGTCTAGGCGGTTTTGGCTCTTGTCTTTCGCTTCTGAGGCTATTACCGCCCCTTTTAGGTCGGTGTTGTTGCCAACCTTGATGTCAAAGCCACCCTTGCCCGCAAAAATACCCGATTGGTCAGTGACACTTTGCCAGTTGCTGTCCATCTTGGTCTTGCTTGCAGAAGCATTGAAACTACCGCCACCCCCTAATGAAACACTGCCCCCTACCGAGGTCGAGCTGCTTTTTGAATGGAACTCGTCGCTGTCTTGTTTCGATTCAATATTGAGGTCATGACCAATATCAGCAACCACCCTATCACCTTTGACTTGTCCAGCGATAATGTTGGCGTCATTACCGGTGATGATAGTCAGCTTATTACCCGCTTCAACCACGCTTTCGGTCCAGTCTGTGCCATTGCCTTTTTCGCGTGATTTGCTTTGGCTGGCACTGGCCGAGATGTTAAAGCCATTTTTTTGTCCACCAAAGTTATAACCCACACCCACCGAACCACTGCTATTCTTCTCTTTAGTGTCAGTTTTGGTCGTGTTTTCTTGTCCGATGATGTTTACATCATGGTTCGCCTTGAGCATGGCATCATGACCCGCTGACACCTGACTGCCTATGATGTTGATATCGCCACTCTCTTTTTCACCATTGCCCGTGGCAATAATGCTGACATTGCGACCCGCCGATATCGAGGAGCTCACTACCGTATGTTGCTCTTGGTTTACCGTCCGTTGGGTCTTTTCACTGCCCACGCTGACATTAATCCCAATTGAGGCTTCTGGTGTGCCATTTTGTAAATTAGCCCCCGTCTCTAACGCTGCATTGCCCGCTTGTAACCCCGCTTTGATGTTCATCAATGCTTTGGTTTTGTCATTTTTCTGTTTTTCCGCTTGCTTGCGGGTTTGATTGGCGTTGTAAATATCACTGACCGTGCCGGTAACCGCTACCGTCACCCCTGATTTTTTGCGTTCATACTCTTCTTGATACGTCGTTTTCGCATCTAATGCTTCGATATTGACGTTTTCGCCTTGCATTCTAATATCACGCTGCGCAATAACATCACTGCCTTTGATATTTAGGTCTTTGCCCGCTTGTATCTTCACATTGCCATCAGTACTGCCAATTACACTACCCACAAAGGCTTGTTCGGTGTTGGTCTGTTTTAAGGACTCTTTTTCTTTACCCGCCGTAAAGCCTATCCCACCACTGCCCATTAACCCCGATTTTTTGGTCTTGATTTCGTCTTTTCGGTAATACGACTCTTCCGCCGCATCAATCGTGATATCTTTGCCTGCTCCAAGATTCACATTATGCGTCCCAACCACTTCACTGCCCGTCACGGTTAAATGGTTGCCCGCATTAATGTTCACCCTGTCACCATAAACCCCACTGCCTTTTTGCGTGATATTATCGACCTCAATATCTTCAGTAATTGAACCCTTATTGAGTAAGCCTTTGGTTTTGGCTTTGTGATGCTCGGTTAACTGTAAACGCGCTTGCTCACTACCGATATTAATATCATGCTCGGCTAGGATATTTAAGCGCTTATCGCTCGATAATGCCGCCGATTTCGCCAAGATATCATGCCCCGCAATTAAGTTAAGGTCGCCTTGGGTTAACAGTTCACTACCCACCACATCTTCAATATCAACCTTGTGTGAGTGATTCTTATTCCATATCGCGTCTTGATAGCTTTCTGTCTTTAAGGTCGATAAATTGATATCGTGCCCCGCTATCACGTTAGTGACCCCATCTTCACCGCCATTTATTACCAAGGCCGCACCCAAATTGATATCATGCCCCGCTTTTAAGTGGATATCACCATCGGTGACGCTGAGACTTGAAACTTGGTCAATCACGGTGTTTTTGCTTTTGCTCGCACCGTAATGCGTTTCGGTGGTCGAGGTGGTGCTATTTAAGTTGATGTCGTTATTCGCCTGTAAATAAGCCAACCTATCCGCTTTTAATTTGCCACTGCTGTTAATGCTATCTTTCGCTTGAATGATAATTGCACCCGCATCAATCAGACCTTGGTTATTGACGTTATTGCCTAATAAGGCAACCCGGTTTTTACCTAATATCGCTCCAGAAGATTCAATATCCTTCTCCGCCAGCACCGTGACACTTTTACCCGATAATAATGCCCCCTCCGACGTTAATTGTGGGCGGTTAACGAGGTAAACTTGTGGCACCAATACCGAGACTGGTTGTCCATCGACCATCACCGTCTTGCTTTCCAACCAGACAATATCACTAGTCAAAGCTTTCATTTGTTCCGCTGACAGCGAGGCACCTACCGATAATCCGTACTGCTTAGCAAACGTGGCCCCCGCATTCATTAAGGCTTTATACTGCTCTAGGTCACTGCTATAATCACCAATATAACGATGACCCGTTAAAGTGGCAATTTGCTCTCGGATGAGCTGTTGCTCGTAATAACCATCCCCTAACCGTTTTTGGATGTTATTCGGATCAACCCGTAATTGGTTAAGCATATAATCCGAACTTAACCACTTTTTGCGATTGGTGAAACGGCTATCGGTTTCCACCAAATAATTGCTTTGTGGATCTTTATTAATTATCGATAAGCTATTTTGCGGTAAGGTCAGATTAGGCTCAACAAAGATGATTGAATCCGCATGTGACTGACCCGCTTCACTCGGCACCGAAACTTTTTGATTATCATCAATTATCGGTGCGTCGGGCTTTTCAACTTTCTCGGGTGGCAAAATGGGTTGTGTGATCGGCAAATCATGAATTGGCGATTCGGTTGAAATGCTGACATTGCCTTTTTCTTTACCCTGATTGATGATATCTTCTAGCGAATTGTCTAGATGTTTCTCATTTTTGATCTCTGTTACGATTGGATTAACAATGTGACCTACGCTAACTTTTTCCTCTTCACGTGGTTGCAAATCAACGTTGGTTTTATCTACATTGCTATGCGATTCTATTTTGGCATGCTCAAGATCGATAGTAGTAATGAATTGGTTTTTATAATCTTTCCATTCTGCTCTTTTTGTATATACGGTTTTACCTTTCCTATGTCCTTTATCTCGATAATGATAAATTTTATCACCAGTATCGGTAACGGTGCGCTGGCCTTTTAATGAGTGATTATTGAGTGTGCCGGTCATGATATCTAAGGCATTACCGGCAATAATTTTACTATTATCATTCTCTAAATGGTCGGATTGGACAACCAAATTCTTTCCTGAAATGATTTCTGCCGGTGCGGTACTTTTAATTTTAGTTTCATAAATATTTCTTGTGTAGTCATATTTGTGATACTTATAAGTGGAATCAAAAGCGCCATTATTTGAATGCAAAACAGGATATCTATGCCGTTTTTTAGGGCTAGTACGAATGCTGACTTCATCGGGTTTATATCGCCTTGCATCACCGAGTGGGGAATATTCAACAATATGTTGGCTATCAACTAAGACATCTTCAGTTTCAATATGGTCATTAATGTTGTTAATTTGATTAACGTTTAATGTCATATCGTCAGTCGCTTCGATCCGCGCTGAGTGGTTGTTTAGTGTTTGCCCCTCAATGTACATATCCCCTAAGCTGAGTATTAGTGCATGATTGGTGTTATTTAACGTGTTGACATCCAATAAAAGCGCTTCCCTTGCTGCAATAGTTGGCGCAATGGGGCTAGTTAAAGCAGGAGCACGGTTGTTGACTTCATGGGCTTTGATATAAATCCAATCCCCATATAAGCGTGCCCCATCTAGATTGTCAACACGCTGTGAAGCGTTCAAGTTGACCTCACCACCATCAATCAACCCTTTATTTTCCAATATACGTCCTTCGGTATTGATTTCCTCAGATTCTATAATCCCTGTGGCGGTATTTTTAATTTCATCACTCCTAAGGGTGATTGCTTGACCCGATGAGATTTTTCCGTCATTGGTAATTTGGCTTGCATTGATTAAAATATCATTATTCGCTAGCAAGCTGTTTTTGTTATCAAACGCCTGAGTTAAATTAAGCGCAATATCGTTTTCAGCGAGCAGTTCACCGTCGCCACTAAGTTGATTGGCGTTAATGGTAATATCATTGGCTAATAAACGTGCTTGGTTATTAGCTATTTTATCCGCTTGAATATGTAATAACGTTTTGGCAATCATATCGGCTTGTTGGTTTTCAAGCGATTGGGTTTTTAACTCAATTTGCCCTGCATTCAATTTGGCATGCTGATTAGTAATAGCATTTGCAATAATCTTCAATAAGCTTGCGGTTTCAAGTTTTGATTGGCTGTTATTAATCGAATCAGCCTCAATCAAAATGCCCTTATTGGCCACCATTGTTGAGTGTTGATTATCAATAGCCCCCTGAGAGTGTAATTGAATTTGTTGCATCGCCGTTAGCGTTGCCTGATTGTTAGTTAAATTATTTTCTGCCTGTAACTCAATATTGCCCATGCTCAATAATTTGGCTTGTCGGTTATCAAGGGTTTGTCCCGCTAAGGTGACATCCCCTTTGGCTTGAATATCGGCAGACTGGTTATTGATGTGATTTGCGTTGACCGTTAGGTCACTTTCTGCGACCAATTGTGCTTGATGATTATTCACATTATTGGCAGTAATGGCCAATAAGCCCTTACTGCTTAATTCAGCATCGTCATTATCTAAATCATCAGCATGGATAATCAGGCCGTCTTTCCCCGAAATGAGGAGTGCATGTTGATTGGCTAAGCTGGCATTGACATTAATTTGCATACCTTGATTAGCCTGTAGTGCCGCTTCACGATTGTCAAGGTTATTGGCATGAATCGAAATATGTTTATCAGCTAACCATAAGGCGTTTTGATTATTTATTTCGTCACTGTTTACGGTAATATTTTGTTTTGCTGATAAGGTACCATCTTGGTTGTTCGTTTTATTGGCATCAATATGTATAGAATCGTTAGTAATTAACGTGGCGGATTGATTATCAAATTCGGTACTTTGGATATTGATGCCTTTATCGGCATGGATATAGGCCGATTGGTTGGCTAATTTTTTAGCGGTTAATGCTAATTGAGCACCCGATATTAAGGTCGCATCGTTATTATTTAAATCATTAGCTTTAACGGTAATGCCCTTATCCGCTTTCCATACCGCCGATTGATTATTGATTTCATCACTTTCAAGGATGATGGCATTTTGGCTGACCCATTTGACCAAGGTGCTATTGAGCTTTTTCGCTTTTATGCGAAGATGATCATCGGCTTTTAAGATGGATGACTGACTATTGAGTTCATTGGCATTAAGCTTGACTTCACCACCGGCTGCCAATAAGCTATTTTGATTATGAATGTGTTTGGCCACCATATCGATTTTATTTTGCGTTCGAATATCAGCTTCTTGATTATCTAATTGCTCATCGGCAGTAAATCCAACATTGCCTGTAGCCAGCATCGTGCTCTGTTGATTGTTAATGCTTTTACCTTGCATGGTCAGGTCATGATGCGATTTGATTTTCGAACGTTGATTATCAATTAACAGTGACTCAAGGTTGAGTTTATCACCTGAAATCAATGTCGCATCAGCATTGTTCAATTTGTTGGTAGCCGCCATTGATAGCGCTTTACCTGATTGCATCGCTAAATGGCGATTATCAATATCTTTACCTTGTATATTTATCGATTGCTGGCTAATGATTTGTGCATTTTGATTGTCAATATCGTCAGCCTGAATATGAATATCTGCTAGTGCATTGATAAGGGTATTTTGGTTATTGACAATATTCGACGCTAAGTCAATTTTTCCATAGCTGAGTAATTTGCTGTTATGATTATTTAAATGAGGTGCTTTAAAGAAAATATTTTTATAGCTTGATATTGACGAATTTTGATTATTTATCGTTTGGGCATCAGCACTAATATGACCTTCACTAATCCATTTAGCATTGTTATTGTCTAATTGTGAAGTTGCACTCACTGTTATGTCATCTTTGGCACTTAAGGTGACTTCATTTAATTTCACCATGTTAGCGGTAATGCTGGCTTGTTTTTCACTCACCATTAATCCATTTGTGGCATCAATATCATCGGTTGCATTGAGTTTAATATCACCTTTTGCCTTCACTTTTACTTTTTGGGCTTCAATATGCGAACTGGTGATATGAATATCCTGATTGCTGATAAATATCCCTTCATTAGCCCATAGTTGCTCTGCGGTTATAGCAATGCGATCGCTGGCGCTGAGTTCGGCATGATGATTATTGATATTTTTACCTTGTAACGTTAAGGTGGAATTCGTGAGTAATCGTGCTGATTGATTGTTTAGCTCAGTGGAATTAATTGACAAATCACCATTGGCTTTTAATTCTGCAGATTGGTTATTCACCTGCTGCCCATCAATCGCAATATTATGGAGTGCGGTGAGTTTGGCATATTGGTTAAAAAATTGTTTAACATTCAGATTAATCGTGTTTTCAGAAATAAATGTCGATGCTTCATTGTTCATTAATGCACTGTGAATATTGATATCACCTTTCGCACTTAACGCTGCTTTTTGATTGTTAATTTGGTTGGCATGGATCGTTAAAGCGCCTTCCGTTAATAATTCAGACTGCTGATTATCAATCTGATGGCTAGCAATGGTTAAATCTTTTTTTGATTGTAATGTTGATTTTTGGTTTTCTAATGTTTTCGCCTTTATTTGCAAATGGTCATGACTGACTAATAGCGATTCATTATTGATAATCTGTTGGCTTTGTAAATTAATTGCCCCTTCCGCCAAAAGCGTCGCCTTGTGATTATCGATGAAGTCCTCAGCATTAAAATTAATGCTGCTGCCCGCATTGAATTTGGATTGCGCATTGTTGATATTATGGGCGCTAAAGGCAATATCTTTATTAGCCAGTATAACCGATTGTTGATTATTAATGGTGTTGGCATTAGCAGAGTAAGAGCTATTCGTTTTAGCTTGTAAATGACGACTATCAATGGCATTGCTCGCTTGTAAAGTGATATCTTTTTCACTCTTGATTGTAGCTGCATTGATGTCGATATTTTCGGCGGTTAATGTAACCGATTCCGCTATATTTTGGCTGTTGGCTAGATGAATATTTTTTTGCGCATTGACTCTGATGTGTTGACCGGCCAGATTTTTACCTGTGAGGGAAACTTGATTAGCATCAGCGATAATATTACCAGGCTCGGTCAGTTTTCCCTTTTCATCAATACCCGCAGCCACAGTACTATTTTTAGTGCTATTTATCGCTGAGCCTTTAAGAACAACATCGTGCTTGGCAAGGAATGAACCCTCATTCACAATGGCTTTTTGACTGTTTAAGTGGATATTTTGTTGACTGTAAATTTGCTTGCTATTGCGAATGTCCTGTTGACTGCTTAAGCGAATATCTTGCTGAGCCTGCATCGCCCCCGTATTGACAATTTTTCCATCCGCCGTCAAAGTAATACTGCCCGCGCTAGCGCCTAACTCGCCCGCATTATGTACGCCAACCCCTTTTTCTGTGCCCACCAAGTTGATTTTGCCCGCATACATGCCACCAAGTGCAGAAACATCTATCGACACTTCGGGTTTGTCGTCGGTCTGCCCTGACAATGCCGTGATATGTTGCCCATCTCGGCTCACTTTATTACGACCCG
>NZ_JAAEDV010000023.1:0-10164 GCF_013345045.1 Gilliamella sp. ESL0250
GTTCGGCTATCCATGGCGCACTGGCCCCCGCAAGGCCTCCTGTAATGTCACCGGTAATAATGCCTGTGATAATTGATGTCGCTGTGTCAATCCCTTTGCTGACATCTCCCCCCATGGTGCCTAGGTTTTTGGTCGCTTGGTTGGCTTGTAATTGGCAGTCTACCGCATTATGATTGATTACAAAAACGATAAAATGATAGAGGCGAGCACTATCTAATATTTTGGCGAAGTTAAGAATTTAGTCACAGAATTAACTACTATCTTTAAATAACAAATATCCAATTTTGGATAGGGTAAAATCCCAGCATTAAAGCTGGGATAATATTATTTTCCGAAAATCTTAATACCTGAGCGACGGCATACTGAATACCAACAAGCAATTCCCATGATAAGACCTAAGCATGGAAAAAACAAAATTTGTTGTATATTACCCAGATCAAAATCTGCCTCTCCATAAAGAATAAAACCACATAAAAAAAATAATATGTTTGTTATTAGATAAAATAACAAAAAACCTATAGGCATTATAGAGCAGAAATATATAAGTATTAAATATTTTCTATTCATTTTTATCTCTATTATTTTTAATTATTTCAGTTGTTTTTTTATTTAAATATTCACTTGAACTAGATGAAATGCCACTTCCAGTCCAAGTAGGAATTGAGCTTTCTGTATAATGCCCTGTTATTCCTAAAAAGCCTTTGTTTGCTTCATGAATATATTTATTTGCTGCTGTATTAAAGATTGGACGGAGTCCTTTTTCTGCATATTTTCCAAGGCCATAACCAATTGTTGATGAGCCAGCACCAATTATGGCACCTGTTACAGGATCTTTACCATCTAATTGATTCGATAATGCACCCCCAGCAGCATTCCAACTGATTGTTCCCCAAAATTTAGTGCCAAATCCAGCAGTAAAAGCACCCGTTCCTGTTGCTATTCCTACATCTCTCCAACTGATACTGCCATCTTCATTAAAATAATATTGACCACCAATATTTGCTGTACCACTTAAAAATCCACCAATCATTGCTTCTTCTGGTAATAATGCTATCACAACTGGTGCTAACGTAGTACCGCTTGCAATTGCTCTATCTCGAATCATTTCATTCGCATAATCTGTTGCCGCTTTTTTATCACCATTAAATAGCAATAAACCATCTCGATAATCACGGTCAAATTCATCCATTACTTGCAAGGCCATAAAGTTATTCTCAACCGAATTCTTACTCGCAGCTATCGAGGTGCTGATGTCTCCTGCATCTCCGCCACTCACTGCAGTTGATAGCCCCATCACTAATTGGGTTAAGGCGCTGATGTTTTGTTTTTCAGCTTCAGTAAGGTCTTTGATGTCTTTTCCACCATAGAGGTTATCTAAGATGACTTTTGACGCCAGCTCTCCGCCTACGGCTCCCGCTCCCCCAGCAAGACCTGAGTTGCCTTGTAATTCGGCTACCACCGCACCCAGTATAGCATGCGATACTAATCTTGCTGTTTCATTATCACTCACCCAGTTGCCGTCTTTATCCATATGCCCTGTGTGCAGTTTTATCTGTTCGGCTATCCATGGCGCACTGGCCCCCGCAAGGCCTCCTGTAATGTCACCGGTAATAATGCCTGTGATAATCGATGTCGCCGTGTCAATACCTTTGCTTACATCTCCCCCCATTGTGCCCAGATTTTTGGTCGCTTGGTTGGCTTGTAATTGGCTGTCTACCGCCTCTGAATACCAGTAGTCTTTATTGTCTTCATAATATTTATTAAAATCAATCCGTGCTTGTTCTTCCGCACTTAACTGATTATAAGCTTTTTCCGCTTCTTTTTTCGATAACGCTTCCTTGTTTTTATCTACATCTTTTTGCGCCTGTAGGCGGTCATATTTGTTTACTACTCCTTTGGCTTGTTGAGCGATGTCTTTAACTAGCTCTACCGATTCTAATTTGTCTAGCTCTTTTTGTTTGTTAAATATCGGTTTGAGTGAGTTATTCGCATGCTCGGTATCTCGGCTTAGTTCGTTGATATCTTGTTTTTGTTTGTCTTTATTACGGATGATGAGTTGCCCATTTTCTACCGCTGAATGGGTTATACTGGACTCTTTTTCGCTGTTTTGATACGCCGTCGGGGCACCCGCTCCGCCTGTGCCGCCACTCACCGAGACGTGGCTAACTTTAAAATCCGCTTTGTTTTTGATATCACTAAAGCTGATTGTGCCAGTGTCAAGTTTGTTTTTGCTGGTATCTTTCGCTTCTGAGGCTATCACCGCCCCTTTTAAGTCAGTGTTGTTACCCACCGTGATATCATAACCGCCACTGCCGGCAAAAATGCCCGATTGGTCGGTGACACTTGCCCATTTGCTGTCGATATTCGTGCTAGATAACGAGCCGTTGGCACTAAAACCACCAAAGCCTCCGCTTCCACTCACCGATGCGCTGATTTTTTCGTAATCGTAATCGTCCGTGTCTTGCAATGATTGGATGTTTAAGTTATGACCCACGTCCATTTTGACGCTATCACCCTTAACTTGACCGCCAATGATATTGACATCATTACCTGTCTTGATTGTCAGTTTGTTGTTGGCGTCAATAACACTTTCTGTCCAAGCACTGCCGTTGGCATTTTCTCGCTCTCGACTAAAGTTGGCATTGCCTTTAAAACGTAAGCCACTTTCATCTCCACCAAATTGCAGCTGTATGCCAACCCCGCCTCCATAGCTCTTTTCGTCACTGTCGCTGTGTTGGGTATTGACTGCACCTATCACATTTAAATCTCGATTAGCCGTTAGATTAATATCATTTCCCGCTTTTACTTCACTCCCTTTTAGCGTTATATCGCCACCTTGTTTATTCGCATCCCCTGTCGCTATAATATCTATATTTCGTCCCGCCGAAACTCCACTACTTATTACCGAATGCTGCTCTTGGTTCACTTCTCGCTCCGTGCGTTGCGTGCCCACCATCGCACTCACCCCTATTGAGGCTTGACTTTGTCCTTGTTGGTTTTTCAGTTGTGAATCTTCAAGCGCTTCTATCGCCGTTAACGCCGATTTAATCGATTGGAGTGCTAATAGTTTGTCATTGCCCTTCTTCTTAGCTCGCTCTACTGCTTTTGCCGCTTCATACATATCCGCAGCCGTCCCCGTTAACGCTACCGTTAAGCCAGACTTTTCGTAACTGTACTCTTCTTTATACGTCGTTTTGGCATCTAATGCTTCAATATTGACGTTTTCGCCTTGCATTCTAATATCACGCTGCGCAATAACATCACTGCCTTTGATATTTAGGTCTTTGCCCGCTTGGATGTTAACATTGCCATTTGTGCTGCCTACAACACTGCCCACAAAGGCTTGTTCGGTATCGGTCTGTTTGAGATTTTCTTTTTCTTTACCCACCGTAAAACCAATTCCGCCACTGCCCATTAATCCCGATTTCTTGGTCTTGGTTTCGTGTTTTCGGTAATACGACTCTTCCGCCGCATCAATATTAATCGCTTTACCCGCCTCAAGTGCTACATCATGCGTACCAATCACTTGGCTACCGATCACCGTTAAGTTGTTACCCGCATCAATAGTGACACTATCACCATAAAGCTCACTGCCTTTTTGGGTGGTATTGTCTATCTGAGTACGCGTTGTTGTAGTACTCTTATTTAAAAAGCCTTTCTTTTTTCTCTTGTGAAACTCATCTAACTCAAATCGTTCTTCCGACGCCCCAATGGATATGTCGTTATCAGCGTGAAGTCCTAAATGATTGCCTGCAACAATATCAACTGTTTTGGCGTTTATATCGTTACCCGCAATAAGCATCACATTATTAATGGCACTTATCTCTGTACCTACAACGCTTTTTTCATCGGTTTTGCGGTAGTCCTTTTTGACCCTAAAATCTAATTTTTCTTCAATATCAGCCGTGTTGAACTTGATATCGTGACCGGCTTGTAACCAGGTATTACCCGTTTCGCCATTATTTATTATCCATCCCGCTTTTGTATTAATATCACGACCGGCATCTATCACAATATTGCCATTATTCACTTGGATAATACTACTTTGGTCAATATTGGTGGTTAAGTTGCGATCGCGAGTTTGCGTGCGCGTGCTTGATAATAGGTTGATATCATTATCTGCCGATAAATAAACCAACTTATCGCCCACCAATTTGCCATAATTGGTAATGTCGTTTTTTGCATTAATAGCAACTCTATCACCATAAATCGTCCCTTTATTAGTGACGTTATGCCCTTCTAATAAAATATCGTTCTTGGCGTTTATTAAACCATTGCTGTTAAGCTCATCACCTTTAATAAATACATTTTCGCCTGCAATTAATGCCCCATCGCTACCAAGCTGTGGCCGATTAACCACATAAACTTGTGGTACTAACACTTCCATGCTTTGACCATCAACATTGATGGTTTTTTTCACTAATAACACGATGTCAGTGGTTAAGGCTTTCATCTGCTCTGCCGATAATTCAACGCCCGGAACAATGCCATAATCATTGGCAAAACGAATTCCAGCATCCATCAATGCTTGGTATTGTTCTAAATCTGAATGGTAACCGTGTAAATATCGGTTGCCCGTTAAGCCAAGAATTTGTTCACGAATGAGTTGTTGCTCATAATACCCATCGCCTAATCGTTTTTGTATTGAATCTGGATCAGTTTTTAAGCGTTGAAGCATATAATCTGAACTCAGCCATTTTTTGCGTTGGGTAAAACGCGGATCGGTTTCAATAATATAATTTTTGTCTGTATCTTTGTGAACTATCCATAAGCTATTATCAGGTAAGGTCAAATTGGGCTCATAAATACTAATAGTTTTAGACGGTGTCATCTCATCTTTAGTAGCCGGTAAATCAGGCTCTTTGACTGTCGACGTATCTTTTTTGTTGTCTAAATTTCCCTCAAAATGATTATCAGGTAGGAAAGGCAAGGTAGCAATAACATCTTGTTTATGCTTTGGTTCAGCCACTAGATTTGTTTTATCTGATGTGAGCTTATTATCTGGACTTAAGTCAATAATTGGATTAGTTAACTGTTTTTCATGCTGCGAAATTGGATTACCAACCATTTTGCCCACAAGAACTTGATTATGGGGATTTTCAACTTCGACAGCTTGTTTCGGTGTTTCTTTTAGCGGTGTGCGCTCAAAGATTTGATGATCTAAAATGTTATGATTTAATGCATCATCAATAAAAACTTCGTCAGCTTTAGTGTAATTAGAAGGACCATAACATCTATAGTCATCCTTGTGCTTTTTCTTATGTTCATAATAATTCCCTGAATAGACATATTTTGATAAAGTTTCCTGAGACGTATTGTTTAGTTGATTTACGTTGATGCTGACGGTTTTACCCGCAACAATTTTACTGTCCTGATTGTTTAGCGTTTGCCCTTGAATAATAATATGATCCGCTGCCATGATTTTACCCGGATCGGTTTCTAATACAACAGTACGATATTTTTGTTTAATAACATTAAATTCCCACGAGTCCTCCGCTCCGTCAATGTTATGAGATGGAACTGACATGCGTTGTAATCGATTGGAATGCCTTAAATGCTCTGGAATGTCATTCCATTTATAATAGCACCTGTGATGTGAAGTTGAATATTGACAAGGAATACCACGCATGTATTTTGTGTGAATACGATAAAGAACATCATTTGGCGAGTATTTTGTTGGTCCATCACCTTCAGAGGTTTGAAAATAAGTTTCTTTTTCAGGTGGTTCATCGCTTTGGCGCATTTCTGTAACAATATGGTCATTAATATTGTTAATGGTGTTGGCCGCAATAACTAAACTCCCTTGCGATTCAATGGTTGCCGAATGGTTATTAATCACGTCAGCTAAGCCGATAACATTGAAGTTTTCGTCAAGATCACCCCCAATATTAAAATACCCTAAACTGAGCAATTGGGCATGCGTATAGTTATTTAATGTTTTAATCCCCAAGTTAAAATTCTGTCGAGCTGCAATGACAGGGGCTCTACCATTTTGACCGCGGTTATTAAGCTGGGTAGCGCTAATAGCAAGATTATCAGCATAAATACGTCCTGTTTGTAAGTTGTTTAAGGCGTCTGTACGGATAACCGAGGTGGTACCATCAATTAATCCATAATTGGTGATATTTTTATGCTTTAATGCTAAATAATCAGCACTAATTTCTGCCTGTTGTTCGTTAACCAGTTGTTGACTACTTAATGAAACTTGACGACCTGCAGTGATTTTATTTTTATTAATAATGTCTTTTGTGGTGCGAATAGACAAATGACCATTGGCGGTTATTTCATTTTCATTGATAAAGCTATCGTCTAAATCCAGGGACAAATCATTTTTAGTTTTTATTATGCCATCGCCTTGAAATGCTCGCGTTTTTAAGTAAATATTATCGGCCAGTAAATGCCCTTTGCTATTATTAAAATCCCAAGCATTAATTACCATCGTATTATTCGCTGTTAGGGTGGCTTGCTCATTGTTTAAATGATGGCTTTCAAGCAAGATGTTGTTAGCTATATATTCTGACTGTCGATTATCAACATCCGTTGCCTCAACATTGATAAGACCATTGGTTTTTAAGGACGCTGATTGATTGTTTAAGTCAGTAGTCTGTAACTTGATACCGTTATTGGAGAGTAATTTTGCCTCATTATTGTTAATATAGTTCAATGAAGTAAGTTCAATTTTACCATTCGCAGTTAATTGCGCCGCATGATTATCAATACCAAGAATTGCACTTAATCCAATATTATTTTCTGAAATCAGGCTAACTTGCTGATTATTGAGTGTGTTTGCATGAATATTTATATTCCCTTTAGCCAGCAATTCACTTTGTTGATTATCTATTTGTTGGGTTTTTATATTCAGGGATTTTTCAGCAACCAATTTTGCGTGTTGATTAGCAATATTGTCAGCATGAAGTGTCAAATCACCATTGGTAAATAATTTGGCCTGTTGGTTGTTTAAGGTTTGGCTATCAATACTTATTCCTTTATCACCCGATAATAATAGCGCTGACTGGTTATCTAATCGATTGACTTGAAGGGTTATTTTATCTTGCGATTGGAGTGTGGCCTGAGTATTATTCAGCGTGTTAGATATGATGTTAATCGCAGATTGTGCCACTAAAATCGCTTCGCTATTATCAAACTCTTGGTTATTAATGGCTATGGCGTTATCTGCTTTATGTACTCCACCTTTATTGATAAGACGAGTAGTATCGATCTTTATTGACTGGCCACTGAATAATTTCGATTGAGTGTTATCCAAACTTTCAGCCTGAATAGCGATGTCTCCTTTTGTATTGAAAATCGCTTTTTGATTGTTGAATTGCTTCGTATTAATATGTAGTGATTTGTCACTGCCTAATTGTGCACCAGAATTATTGAGCTCATCGCTTTCAATAGTAATACCGTTGTTGGCAACCCATTTTGCATTGCTATTTATCAGCGTGATGGCATTGACGTTAATATGACCTTGCGCCCCCATTTCACTGGCTGTGTTATTAATAGTATCAGCTTTAATTTTAATGTTTTTATTACTGATGATCGCCGCATTCTTGTTCGTCAGTTGTGTGCCAGTAATATCAATATCACCTAAACTGTTTATGCTTGACTCACTGCTATTGATTGTGTTGGCTTTAAGTTGCATATTTTGCTGTGCAACCAGCAGTGCTTTTTGTATGGACAGTGTTTGTTCACTGTGAATATTTATATCCCCTTTGCTGGCAACAGTTGCATGATTTAATGATGCTGTTTTGCTCGCTAAGTTCAAGCTACCTTCGGTAACATATTCAGCTCGGTCACTGACAAGAGATTCTGTTTGTATGTCAATCCCTTGTTTGGACTTAATTTCACTGTCTTGGTTATTGATTATGTTGCTAATGAAGTTAATGGCACCATCAGCAAAAAAGAGGCTTTTCTCGTTGTGAAACTTGGCCGCACGAATAGCAATATGCTGATGACTTAAAAATTTTGCATCGGTATTAGTAAGGTTATCAGTATCAATCTCAATATTGCCATCTGTTATCAGTTTAGTGTTAGCATTTTTTAACTGATCGCTCGCTTTAATATGAATGTCGTCTTTTGTTTGAATTTGTGCTGCGGTGTTATCAATTTGATTAGCATTGATTGAAAGTTTACCGTCAGTTAATAATATTGCTTCACTGTTGTTAATTTGTTGAGCATCAATAGCTAAATCTTGTTTAGCCTGAATGGTTGCTTTTTGATTGTTAAACTCGGTTGCCAATAAGTTGATTACACCACCACTAAACCAATTTGCATTCTGATTATTAAGCTGAGAAAAATGCAATTGCATACCATCATTAGCATAGAGCGTAGAATTCGCAGTATTTGCCCGTGGTGCCTCAATTATCAATTTTTTGTTGGTGATAAGTTGTACACGATTGAATGCCGCCGATTCTTGTGCCTTAATTGCTAAATCATTTGCTACTTTTACTACCGCATCATCCGCCTCAATTGTAGTAGCGTTAAAATGGACTTGACCAGTCGATAATAGTTCGCCGTGATTTAAGATTTGCTGTTGCCCTGTTAATGAAATATCGCCTTTTGCACCAATGGCAGCATGGCTTAAATCTATTTTTTTACTGTTAATAACAATTTGATTATCAGCGTGTAGACTTACTCCTTTCGCATTAATTTGCTCGTCAATGGCTAAATTAAGCGCATTGCCGGCTTGCAGTATACTGTTATCGCTTGCTAAGTGTTTAGCATGGATATCTAAGGTATCATGAGCAATTAACTTAGCATCATCGTTAGCCATAGCTTGCGTGTTAATGGTTAAGGTACCACCAGATACGATTAAACCTGATTGGTTATCAAAGCGTGTTGAAGCATCAATAACGATGTTATCACCACTTTGCCATTTTGCCTGTTGGTTATGTAACGTATTACCCGTAAAAGTTAAATGCTTACCACCAACTAATACGGTATTATCATTATTTAGATAATCAAACTGATAATGGATTGAGCTTGCCGCTTTCATCTGGCTGGCGCCATTTTCGATATTATCTGCTTTAATGTCAATGTTATTACCGGACCACCATATCGACTCTCGATTGCTTAGCGCTCGACCTTGCACGGTAATATCACCTAATGCACTAATTTTTGATTTATCCAGTTTTAACTGATTGGCCTTTATCGATACAGGTTGGGTTGTAATAAGATTTAAAAAATGCGCAAAATAAGTATCGGCATTAATGTCAACCACATTCCTAGCCTGTAACTTAGCTCGGTTAGTGGATAAATTTTTTGCATTAATACGTAGCGTTTGTTCGGTAATAAGGTCGAAGTTATCCGCATTGAGCTCACTGCTCGACAACGAAACGGCACCTTTAGCGCTTAAGCTGGCATCGTGCATTTCAGTATCATCAGCATCAATAATTATTGCACCATTGGTATTTATTTTAGCGGCATTACTTTTTATATGATTGGCTCTTAGTGTAATGTCGTTTTCTGCAATAAGCTGACTATTGTTGCTCGTGAGTGCGTTGGTTGTTAATGCTATGCCTTCTTTGGCCTTTATCGTTGCGTCAGACGTGTTTATCGTTTTAGCGCTAGTTAAACGTAATTGTTGCTCAGTTTGGACTTGCGCCCCACTAAGCGAGATCGATTCGCCTGTCAGATTTAAATCATTAGCATACGTTTGACTACCATCAAGATTAAGACGGTTTTTAGCTTTTAATGATAATGCGTTGTTTGCACTGTTTTTGCCATTAAATGCAATACTATTGGCAGTAGCATCAATATTACCAGGCTCGGTCAGTTTTCCCTTTTCATCAATACCCGCAGCCACAGTACTATTTTTAGTGCTATTTATCGCTGAGGCTTTAAGAACAACATCGTGCTTGGCAAGGAATGAACCCTCATTCACAATGGCTTTTTGACTGCTTAAGCGAATATCTTGCTGAGCCTGCATCGCCCCCGTATTGACAATTTTTCCATCCGACGTCAGTGTTATGCTCCCCGCACTCGCACCTAATTCACCCGCATTATGTACGCCAACCCCTTTTTCTGTGCCTACTAAGTTGATTTTGCCCGCATACATGCCACCAAGTGCAGAAACATCTATCGACACTTCGGGTTTGTCGTCGGTCTGCCCTGACAATGCCGTGATATGTTGCCCATCTCGGCTCACTTTATTACGACCCG
>NZ_JAAEDV010000024.1:0-6858 GCF_013345045.1 Gilliamella sp. ESL0250
ACAACAAAGGAATGAGAAAGTCGAAAACGATAGGCACTTTAATGAAGATGTGATATTTCTTTTTTAGGTTATATTTTTTGTAAAAAATATTCAGGATTCTATACCGTTTCGTGGTTATTTGAGAATTTGCAGTATCTATTGGTTAAAACATGTGATAACTATCGTGCCAATCAAAAATTCACAAAAACTACCCAACAACAAAGGAATGAGAAAGTCGAAAACGATAGGCACTTTAATGAAGATGTGATATTTCTTTTTTAGGTTATATTTTTTGTAAAAAATATTCAGGATTCTATACCGTTTCGTGGTTATTTGAGAATTGGTAATATCTATTGATTAAAACATTTGATAACCATCTTATCAATCAAAAATCCATAAAATCTACCCACCAACAAATAGTTAGCGATTCAAAAGATAGAAAATGATTTATTTTCTTTTACAGTTAAATCGCATAAAGCGATTGCGGGTAAAAATGCTTTATACGTTTTTAGCGGATTATTGGAGTCATGAAGTATAATAATTGGGCGTTTTACTACAATGAATCCTATAGATTAATCGAAAGGTTATGTATTAATAGCTAACGTTTGATATCCGCATTAATTATCATTGTGAGTAACCAATTCCTCACAATGATTATAGATCATTAATCTTCTTTACCGCGGATTTTACGAGATAACCGTTTAAATCCATGAGTAAATTTTTTAATTGCCATGGCAAAAAAAGGAACCTTAATTTTGATATTAAAACGTTCTTTTAATTCAATTGCGTCATTGGCTTTAGTTAACCAAATAAAACCTGAGTTAGTTAAATCAATAGCTTTGATTTTTCCATCAGGTGTTAGGATAAAATTGCCACCATGGACATCATTAGAGACTAGATTATAGCTGTGCAGTTTTTCTATGCAGTTTTTTATTTGCTCGCCATACTCTTTCATTTCTTCCCATTTTAAAGATCGTCCCTCAATAAAATTGAAAATCATATAATGACGCTTTGTTTTTTGGTCGAAAGCAACCAAATAAAGTTCATAAGCAATATCACATTTATCAAGCGATATTTTGGCGAGTTTACGAATTAAATTGAAATAAAAATCACCTGTAATTTTGGCGATCAAGCGACGCTCTAAACGGTGTTCAACGCCACCATCAATTTTAAAAATAAATTGGCTTTTATTATGATTGATTAAATAAGTATATCGCTCTAATTTATCGCTAGGATCGAGTAATTCATGATGCCCTTCTTCCGCCAAAAATTGATCAAAAAGGTCTAGGTAATTGATTTCATCATTTTGTACATAAGCGAATTTCATATCGCCACGTTGGATTTCAATAATTTTTGCAAAGTTATTCAAATTTATTGCCTTAAAATACATAAAAAATTATGCCTATCTTAAACATTATCCCCATTAAAGTAAACGAAGCTATAACTTTTGCATTACTCGATCCACTTTACACAAAAGTGACTAAAATCGGTGTTATACTAATAATAAGATGAAAATACTATTATTAACAAATAGATAAATTGGTTATTCTTGATTATTTATGAAAAACAACGTATCAGTATGGTTTTTATATATTATTAGAACAGCAAAGCAATCATTGTACACAGGTATCACCACCGATGTTGCTAGGCGTTTGCAACAACATAAAAATGGTAAAGGTGCTAAACATTTAAAAGGCCATAAAGATCTCAGTATTGTTTATCAAGTTAATGTGGGTGATAGGTCAACTGCGCTTAAAATTGAGTATCAAATAAAGCAGCTATCTAAGCAAAAAAAAGAACGATTGGTTTTGCAACAACCTAATTTAGAACAGTTGTTGCTTGATTTCTTAATTTTGTAACATTGCCATCAATTGTGGTGGTGGCGATTTTATGGCAGTAATTTGCTGTGCAAATTCAACTAATTGTTGACGCCAAAAATCATCATCAGTCATCCATGGAAAGGCGATGGGAAAAGCAGGATCTTGCCAGCGTTCTAAAATCCATGCTAAATGGTGAACTATTCTCATTGCTCTTAAAGGTTCAATAAGTTGTAATTGATGGTTATCAAAGTCATAAAACTCTTGATACATTTCAATTAGCATATCTAACTGTATGCGTCGCTCTTGCTGATTGCCAGAAAGCAACATCCACAGATCTTGAATAGCAGGACCATTACGCGCATCATCAAAATCAACAAACATTGCATTATCACGCCATAAAATATTGCCTGCGTGACAATCGGCATGTAGGCGAATAGGTTGCCAATCGTTATGCCAGTATTGCTCAACGGTTTTAATTAATTGCGCTAAGGTTATTTTAAGATCAGATTGCACTTTCTTAGGAATAAAGCGACAAGATAATAAAATTTCTTGAGGATAATAGAGATATTCTTCTAACCCAATAGTTGGGCGATGCAAAAAAGGCTGCTTTGCGCCAATTTGATGAATACGGGCAAGAAACATAGCCACCGATTCCATTTGTTCTATATTATCCATTTCGTATTGTCGCCCCCCCACACCTGGAAACAGGGCAAACAGATAACCTTGATACTCGTGTAGCGTGGTATGATTAAATGTTAATGGCGCAATAACGGGTATTTCAGCATCAGCTAATTGCTGCGTAAATTGATGCTCTTCCAAAATCTGATTTTTATTCCAGCGGAGAGGGCGATAAAATTTCGCAACATAACGTTTGCGATCCTCATCTTGAAATTGATAAACCCGATTTTCATAACTATTTAATACGGTTAAACCAGAATCTACATGTACGCCTATTGAAGATAAGCTATCAAGAATAAGATCTGGCGATAAAGATTGAAACGAAAATGTTGAACTATCCATTAAAGGATTTCCTTTATTGCTGACTAAACCATTCATCCAGTTTTTGTTTTAGCGCTTCAAGTCCAATGCGTTTAGGCGATGAAAAAGGCGCAACAGTAATATCCCCCTGAAAAGGTAAGATAGCTTCTTTGACCATGTTAACCTGTTTTTTTTGCGCACCAGAAGCCAGTTTATCCGCTTTAGTCAGTAATAACATAACAGGAATATCAACGGAAACAGCCCATTCGATCATCTGTTGATCTAAATCTTTTAAAGGGTGTCTGATATCCATTAATACAACTAGTCCTTTTAGGCTTTCGCGTTTTTGGAGGTATTCGCCCAGTGATTTTTGCCATTTTCGCTTTATGGCTTCCGGCACCTGAGCATAACCATAACCCGGTAAATCAACTAAACGACAATTTTCTTCAACTTCAAAAAGGTTGATGAGTTGCGTTCGCCCTGGAGTTTTACTCGTTCTAGCGAGACCTTTTTGATTGGTTAAGGTATTTAGTGCACTTGATTTACCTGCATTAGAGCGACCCGCAAAAGCAATTTCGACACCACTGTCAATAGGTAGATGAGAAATATCGGGCGCACTTAAAATAAAATGAGTTTTGGCATAATTTAATCGGTGAAAATCGGTCATAAATAAGTATCCTTTAAATGCAACGGCACTTAATTGATTAAAATGCCGTTACTGTATAGAAAAACTTAAGCATTGACAACCTTTTCCACGGCTTTTGCAAATCGCAACATACCTTCTTTTATCTCATCATCTGAAATAATGAGTGATGGTGTAAAACGCAGCACATTTGGACCAGCATTTAAGATCATCACCTTAAACTCAGTGGCAACGTTTAAAAAATCGCGCGCTTTATTGTGAAATTTGGGTTGTAACTCTGCACCCAACAACAATCCTTTACCTCGATATTCACGAAATAGTTTAAATTGATCATTAATTTCTTCGAGTTTTTCAATGAACAGCCCACGCCGTTTTTGTACGCCATCAAGTACTTCAGGGGAGTTAATAATATCAAAAGCTTCACAGCCCACTGCACAAGCAAGAGGATTACCACCGTAAGTGGTACCATGCACGCCAGGATGCATGACTGACGCAATTTCATTGGTTGTTAACATGGCACTAATTGGAAATCCACCCCCTAATGCCTTAGCGGAGGTTAAAATATCGGGTTTTACATTATATTGTTGATAAGTATATAAACTGCCTGTTCGCCCCATCCCGCATTGTACTTCATCAAATACAAGTAGTACTTTATGTTTATCACATAACTCACGCACACCTTGTAAAAATTCTGGTGTTGCTGATGTTAATCCGCCTTCGCCTTGTACTGGCTCTAATACAACCGCACAAGTATGGTCATCCATTACCGCTTTAACGGCATTAAGATCATTAAAAGGAACATGAATGATATCAGCAGGTTTTGGTCCAAAACCATCAGAATATTTTGCTTGACCGCCAACAGATACAGTAAAAAACGTACGGCCATGAAAAGATTGATAAAAAGCAATGATTTTGCTCTTATAAGGGCTATATCTTTGTGCTGCATAATATCGCGCTAGCTTAAACGCGGCCTCATTAGCTTCCGCCCCTGAATTGGCAAAAAACACACGCTCAGCAAAAGTGTTATCAATAAGCTTCTGCGCAAGATTTAGTGACGGTTCATTCGTAAAAACATTGCTGACATGCCATAACTTTTCACTTTGCTCATGCAGAGCTTTAACTAGTCTTGGATGACAATGACCCAGCGCATTAACTGCTATGCCACCAGCAAAATCAATATATTCTTCACCATCTTGATCCCAAACTCGGCTACCTTGGCCTTTAACAGGAATAAACTGAGCCGGTGCATAAACAGGTAAAATAACTTGATCAAATAGTTCTCGTGCAATTTTGGACTGCATTATTTAATCCTTAATTTATTTTTACTAAATAGCTTATGTTATTTTAAGCGAATTAACCGCCGTGTAAAGTAAATAATTATTCAGTTATTTTAAATTTATATTCATTTTGCAACGATATTATTTTAAATGCTGATTCAATAATTTTCTTCTTATCTACCATTATTTTCAGGTATAATCAGCCATTAGTTCGTTAATTGTACTTTAAAGAGATAAAAATGAGTCGTGTTATTTATTGTCATTATCTAAAAAAAGATGCTGATGGTTTGGATTTTCAACTTTACCCTGGTGAGCTTGGCAAACGTATTTTTAATGAAATATCAAAACAAGCATGGCAAGAATGGCTTAAAAAGCAAACGATGCTAATTAACGAAAATAAGCTCAATATGATGAATCCTGAGCATCGTAAAAAGATTGAAGCGGAAATGATCAAATTTCTATTTGAAGGCGAAGAAATTGTTATTGATGGTTATAAACCCCAAAATTGAGATATCAAATGACAAATAATAAAAAAATTCTCACATTACTCATCACTGTGAGCCTTTTAACGGGTTGCCCTAGCAAAAATTCGAAAAATCGTAATGATGATTATTATGTTAAAGATACCAATGCCTTTAATATTTTGATTAGTCAATATGCTAATAATATTGAACAAATTTGGGGGCCTAAAGAAATTTTGATAGCTGGCCCTAAAGACTATGTTCAATATGAAGATAATTTACAAACGCGCGTCCATATTAACTTTGTTTCGGGTATGATCACGATTGAAACCATGTCTGAATCACCAATAGAAAATTTAAAAGAGGCGATAGTTTCGACCTTACTTATGCCTGAACCAGTGGATATTATTCGCCATGATAAAATCAGTCAAGATTTGTCTGGCGAACCATTTTTATATAATCAGGTATTGGATCAAGAACATCAACCTATTCGTTGGCATGGTAGAGCAAATAGTTTTGCTGATTATGTGCTAGCCAATAATTTGAAACAACGAACATCAGGCACCCACAAAATTACTTATGTTGAAATCAAACTTGTGCCAAATCATATTAATCAGCGAGCTAGAAAATTCTTACCAATTGTTACCGAGGCATCAAATCGTTATTTTGTTGATGAGCGACTCATTTTAGCTATTATAGAAGTGGAATCAGCGTTTAACCCTTATGCTGTTAGTCGAACAGATGCCCTTGGTCTTATGCAAGTGCAACAACATACAGCAGGTCGTGATATTTTTAAATTATGGGGTAAATCAGGAGAACCAAGCCGAAAATTTTTGCTCGATCCGCGTAATAATGTTGATATGGGAACCGCTTACTTATCATTGCTAAAAACAAAATATTTGGCTGGAATTAATAATCCAATTTCATTACGTTATGCCATGATCACATCTTATAACGGTGGGGCAGGTAGTGTGCTTCGTACATTCTCAAATGATCGTAATGAAGCAATCAGCATGATAAATTCGATGACACCACAACAAGTTTATCGAAAACTCGTCACTTCTCATGCTTCTCAAGAATCACGTAATTATCTGATAAAAGTCAGTAGGATTTTAGATAATAAATAAGCGGGTAACCAATATAAATAATTGCTCCTTATTATTTATAACGAATGATAAGGAGCTATTCAATTCTGAAAAAATAACAGGGGTGATAAAGTTTAATTTATATCATTTTCTACTAAATCCCAACCCATACCAAACAGAGATGTTTAGCATGGGTATGTTAGTTGAGAACACAAATTTGTCTGGAACGAATTAAAGCATCTGAGTAAAACGAAGATAGCCTCGAAGAGACGAATATTAGGATGATGCAATTAAATATAAGTTGGTCATATTCTGTAGTCAAAGCGTGAGTCGTTAAGAAATTTAGAAATACCCTAACTCGACCGTTGTCACTGCTGCTATTTATTTCACCAACAGCTCAACACGTCCGAAATCCAAACCCGAAAATTATAAAAAAATTAGATAGAGTATTTATTTTATTATATTTTTTGTTGTTTTTTAACAAAAAATAAGATTTTCAATCCTTTAAAGCTTTTCCCAAAGCTTAACCCATTCTTTCCTTTACATTCCCTTACAAAAAATCCCCAAAAAAACTAGCTAAGTTTTTTTAAGCCTTATAATTTTAACGGTGAAAAT
>NZ_JAAEDV010000025.1:0-5204 GCF_013345045.1 Gilliamella sp. ESL0250
CCATATCATAAGATTGATAATTTAAAGCCAAATAAATACTAAAATTACGCCAATGATAATTTGGAGATTTTTATTCCTTAATTTTTTTATACTCGGCATCTATTTGTTGATACGCTTCAAGCGAGCTGGCTTTGGATTTTTTGTCGATTTCTTCTGGCCAGTTGACTTTGATTGGCCATGTGAAATCTTCTTCTGGCATTAATTCCGCATCCAAATTATTATCATAAAAGGCCATATAGTTATTTATCCACATCCATTCGTCATAGCTTAAACTGGTATCAGCAGTCAACAGAAAGTAGTCAATCACTTTAGTGGTATTAGGCTCACATACCACACATTCTAGACGATAGCTTCTAACCATTCCACCACTAGCAAGAGGAACTGATACTGAGGTCATACAACCCTGAATATCTGCCCAATTAAACTCTTTAACACTAATCTCTTTGGCTCTAAATGGCGAGCGAGTAAAGGTAGCCCATGATCCTAGATATAAGATGAAATGCTCATAAAGATAGACTTTCCCTGTTCTACGGTTTAAGCGTATTGGGCAATCTTCTGGCATGAATAAAATTGTTAGAAATATTTGAAGTACAACAAAGCTAATAAAAATCAAAATAATCCCTAAAAAAACAAATAAAATATCTATTCTCCTTAAGTGCATGATATTAATACCATAAAAATTTACAAATACTCCAAATATTGTAAGTAGTAACGAGAGAAATGATATAATAATTAGAAAGACACGGAGAATTACACCTATTCCGTTTGGGCGTCTTGAAAACTCACAATAATCATCATTAGCATAACGTAATTTTTTATTATTACTTAAATGTAATTTTGTTGTATATACCCATTTATGCAAATCCTCGCGCCATGCAGAAACTTGCGGTTGATATTTGGATGGCATTATTCGTTCTCCTTTTTAATTGATAATATGTTCAATGCGTAGTGGCGATTTGGCGTCTTTACCTTGCCAATAGTGCAAAATGCCAATCACTTTTTTCGCTTTTACCCTTAATTCGGCAACTTTTTGGTCTATCGTCACTGTATCATTTATATTTGATTTGATAGGATAATCTTTAGAAGCAACCCAGCGCACTAAATCATAATTACATTGATTGGGTGATACCGTAACATTCAGATTTTTATCGTCTTTACCTTTTGCAATTTTGACCTTAGCCGATTGCTCTTCAGAATCTGTTAGATAGACCATACAGACATAACGGCTTTGTGCATCAAAATTGGGCAGTTTAATATGCACATGCAAACCACCGGCATAAATTAATGCAGCGTTTTCATCAGTATCATTACGAATATCGTCCAAAAAGAACTCCATATCATAAGGTTGATAATTTAAAGCCAAATAAACACCTGAAAGATAGGCAAAATAGTCATTTAACGCAGCACTGGTGCCAACAGCGGTGAGAGGATAAGGCTCCCCTTTTTCTGGGTGTTTATGGTTACCAAAATAGCAACGATTAAACCAAATTTGTAGCGGTGACCAGCGATCGGCTTCTGAGCCTATATACACTAAAATTGCGCCAATAACAGCTAATGCTATTGCCAATAAGGCAAACGGTAAAATAATAGGAACAGCTACTCCAACAAAACCAATCAAACCGCTTACTAGTGTAAATACACCACCTGTTATAACTAGCTTAGCATCTTCACTATCACCATCTTTCGCATAACAATACCCTTTATAAATATCCATTGCCCCGTCCAATATCGTAATTAGCGCTAGCGTTCCTCCAGTGACTTTTATAAATTTATCACAACCCGGTATCATGGTAGTAAAGATATTGGTTTTGGGTAATACACTACCGACTAGTTTAATCGTGTGAGCCATTACTTCGGCCGACATTAACGACATAATTACACAAGTCTTTGCCATATCATTAAGAATTTCCTCTTTCACTTCTTGCCGCATTTCACGGCATTGAGCCTCGAATTCTTGCCTATTTTGACTGTATAAAATTCCTTGTAAAAATATCATTATCCCATTCATAAAAATCCCTTTGGTGGCATCGAACTTGATTCGTCGTTTGGCGACTTGCTCTATTGCTTTTTCAAGTTTATCTAGAGTGAGCTCGCCACTAAATTGGTGGGCGTGTTTAATTTTAGCGCCTAATACCTTTTTGGCTTTGGCAAGGGTGGTTTCTTTTAAATTGCCGCCTTTTTTCAACTCATCAATCATGTTATTCATTGAGGCAATATCATCAGCCAACACCATAAACTCCATTTGAACCGTTTTTTCGAGCTGGCTTTTAGTCAGTTGGCTTTCAAATTGCCAGCGCTTATCGGCATCCGATACTCTTGATAGCTTATACAGCTTGGAACTTTTATCAATGCTCACCGTTGATACATCTGAATGCTCCATCAAAATTTCATAAACTTTGGGTAGGTTTTTAATTTTGACCGATAAACTTATACGCCTATGCTCAATACCCGAAAAAATTTTAAGCATTTCTATGCCATGATCTTTCATTAAAATGTCGTTAATTAACTTAGCGTTCTTGGGTGGATTAGCAACACCAGCAGCCATCCAATTCATTAATACTTCCATTTTATCCACAAATAAGGTCGTATCTTTCGCATCAATTGGCAGATCCATAATAGCGTTAATTTTGTCCACTAATTCATTGAGAATGGTTACTTTCGTTTTGTGGTTTGCTGCATCTTGATTTTGCTCCATTTCATCAATCCGTTGTTTTAGTAGCAATTCATACAGGTTATTGTCTTGACCTTTTAATAGATAAAAATAGATGGAATTTTCGTCTCGTAATAGGCTGTCCCATAAGCCAAACTGTTCAGGTAGCTTCGCCATTGTTATATTACCTTGTAATATGGTAGTAATATCTTCAAAATAGCCTAAGTGGTCTTTAGAGTAGTCGTTTTCTTGTTCCCGTTTCCAAAACTCAACTTGATTATAATCGGTCAGTCCAGCTGGGGCATATTGAGACGGTTTATCTTTTGAGCCAAAAAGCCAAGTAACATAAACTAAATAATCGATTGATATTTTGCGGATGTCTTTAACAATTTCGTCAAATAGGTTTTTATCTTCTTGGCGAAATGCATCTAGTTTACCCTTATTTAGCCGTGCATCGAGTTTTGCCCATTCCTTTTTAAATTTGCTTTCAGCTGCATTATCCAATGTCCAATGAAATCGTCTTACATCAACAGCTGGTATGGCGGATTTATGCTTTGTGAGTAGTTCTTTTTTTTCTGCTTCTGATAAGGCAACTTCTTTATATCCATTTTCTTGTAACGTTTTGATAGTATTATAATAAGAATTCTTCGCACCTTTATAATTAGAGCCTGGTTCATAGGCATCGTAATATTTTGGCTGAGTGTCAGCGCCTTCATAATCTTTGTCTATAACCTCATTACAATAGTTCTTTAATCCTTTTTTATAAGCGTCAATACAAGACACAATCCTGCGTTTATAGCCACGCTCAGTAGAAAAATATTTATGATAATATTTGGAGGTATTTGTATTGGGTCTTAGGGGGACTGTTATTGCTTGTGGCTGTGCGGTGTCACTTTGATTGTCATCAATATTAGGATTTATAAGGCTTTGAAAATAATCTTTTGCATATGGAAACAGCTGTGGTAACTCATCAGACGCATTTAACCAGTTATCCGATGGCGTATAATCTGCTATTTTTTCGTTATAGGCATCGGTTAATTTTTTCTCTATTGCCCGTTCGTGCTCTAAAAAAGCATTATTAATAGGGTCAAAATTGCGCAATCGTTGGGCATTAAGCTCTTCGGCTATGCCGAAGGTGTCTTCTAACACAATGCAACCTATTGTACATTGATACTGATTTTCAAATTTTGCGGCTATATTTGCAATTGCTTTTAAATCATCTTTATCTGAATAATCATAAAATTCATGTGCGCTTGGAAAACGTACGTTAAAATCTTTTTTGTCAAAGAAAAACTCGGGTAAATAAGGCGCTTTATTCTCGTCAAGTAAATCGTTGAAAGCAAAACTACGTCCGTCGGTTAAAGCGGTAGGGTCGTTTCGGGTTTTATCGTTTATCGTTACTTGGGTGAATCGTCTTAAATCGGCATCTGGAGAACGGTAATAATCTTCAATATCTTTTGACCAAGCTCGACGGCTATAAGCTATCCATACCGTTGCATTTAATACATCAATATTAGCAAAAATAGCGGGGATATTGTGGTTCATTTCAGTGCATTTTTCAGCCAAATCTTCAATCTCGTATTTTTTCATATGGTAAATGGAACGGTGCCTTAATGCCCCTTTCGAGGTCACTTCGTAGCCTAATAATTTTCGATTGCCATTTTGTTCCATTAATACATAAACATACCCTTTGCGTAACATTCTTAAGGCGTATTTATGCTTCGTTAATGCCACGTTAGGGCGCCTATCGGTTAATTCGGGTACGTTTTCTGACCAGTCTATACCGTGGTAAGCATTGGGATTAATAACCGATTGACGAACTAAAAAAAAGGGCATGCCGTTTCGTTGACAAGTGCCACATCCACCATCGGCCATTGCTGAAGCGTTTTTTGCTTCAGTAAAAATATTAGGGTCGATTTTTTCCATGATATATTCCTTTGTTATTATTGTTTTAGCTCTATTTGACTCAAATGCTGTGCTAAAGTACCCGGTTCATCTATTGCTTTCGCTATCGCGGCTTTTAACGATTTGGGATCTAATCGGTTTTTATAGCGCATAAGCACTAATGATAAAGTAAATCGATCGTTATCATCTTCTAACCCTTCTAGTTTCGCTTGGTTATAAAATTCAGCTAATAATAATATGTCTGAATCTTCAATATTTTTATTTTGATTTTCACAAATATTTTGCCAAGCCACGGTTAAATGATATAGCTTAACCGATTGTTTTAAAAAATTTTTAGTTTCTTCTGTTACAAATATATCAAAGCGTTCTGGGGTATAAGATAGTGATTGAATAATCTGCAAATGATTGTTGAATGAGGTAAAACAGTAAGTGCTACAGCAATTTAATAAATTTGGTAACCAATCAGGACAAATTTTATTGCCTTCTTGCAATAAAAACATTCGAAACGGCTCATAAAAAGGCACAAAACGAACCCCAATTAATTGACCTAACTTTAAACCGATATTAATTAGTTGATCACTTAATAAATCAGGTTGATTTTCGCTGACTATGCATGCACAGATATACCGTTTTTGCAGTGAACCTTCTT
>NZ_JAAEDV010000026.1:0-3382 GCF_013345045.1 Gilliamella sp. ESL0250
AAATTTAAAAGTCTGGCGGCCCCCTACTCTCACATGGGTAATACCCACACTACCATCGGCACTACGGCGTTTCACTTCTGAGTTCGGCATGGGGTCAGGTGGGACCACCGCGCTATTACCGCCAGACATATCCTGTACTCTTTTCAATTAGTTACATTATCTCATATCTGCACTAATCTCTCAATCCGGAACAAACTGTTATTTCAACTTTTATACAATCTCTCGCGTAACCCCAAAACAACTCCGAGTTGTAAGGTTAAGACTCTCGGTTCATTAGTATCAGTTAGCTCAATGTATCACTACACTTACACACCTGACCTATCTACGTCTTAGTCTCAAACGGACCTTACTGAATCTCTTCAGGGAAAACTCATCTCGAGGCTAGTTTCGTACTTAGATGCTTTCAGCACTTATCTATTCCGCACGTAGCTACCGGGCAATGCAATTGGCATCACAACCCGAACACCAGCGGTGCGTTCACTTCGGTCCTCTCGTACTAGAAGCAAACCCTCTCAATTTTCCTACGCCCATGGCAGATAGGGACCGAACTGTCTCACGACGTTCTAAACCCAGCTCGCGTACCACTTTAAACGGCGAACAGCCGTACCCTTGGGACCTACTTCAGCCCCAGGATGTGATGAGCCGACATCGAGGTGCCAAACACCGCCGTCGATATGAACTCTTGGGCGGTATCAGCCTGTTATCCCCGGAGTACCTTTTATCCGTTGAGCGATGGCCCTTCCATTCAGAACCACCGGATCACTATGACCTACTTTCGTACCTGCTCGAGCCGTCACTCTCGCAGTCAAGCTAGCTTTTGCCATTGCACTAACCTCCTGATGTCCGACCAGGATTAGCTAACCTTCGTGCTCCTCCGTTACTCTTTGGGAGGAGACCGCCCCAGTCAAACTACCCACCAGACAGTGTCCCTTACCTCGATTCAGAAGTATAGGTTAGAACATCAAACATTAAAGGGTGGTATTTCAAGGTCGACTCCACACACACTGGCGTGCATGCTTCTTTGCCTCCCACCTATCCTACACATTAAGGCTCAATGTTCACTGTCAAGCTATAGTAAAGGTTCACGGGGTCTTTCCGTCTTGCCACGGGTACACCGCATCTTCACGGCAATTTCAATTTCACTGAGTCTCGGGTGGAGACAGCCTGGCCATCATTACGCCATTCGTGCAGGTCGGAACTTACCCGACAAGGAATTTCGCTACCTTAGGACCGTTATAGTTACGGCCGCCGTTTACTGGGGCTTCGATCAAGAGCTTCTGCTTACGCATAACCCCATCAATTAACCTTCCAGCACCGGGCAGGCGTCACACCGTATACGTCCACTTTCGTGTTTGCACAGTGCTGTGTTTTTATTAAACAGTTGCAGCCAGCTGGTATCTTCGACTGACTTCACCTACATCCGCGTGGGACTTCAATTACCATCAGCGTGCCTTCTCCCGAAGTTACGGCACCATTTTGCCTAGTTCCTTCACCCGAGTTCTCTCAAGCGCCTGAGTATTCTCTACCTGACCACCTGTGTCGGTTTCGGGTACGATTAACTATAACCTGAAGCTTAGAGGATTTTCCTGGAAGCAGGGCATCAATTACTTCACTGCCTTAGCAGCTCGTCATCACACCTCAGCGTTTCAGTGACCGGATTTGCCTAATCACACGCCTACATGCTTAACCCACCATCCAATAGGTGGTAAACCTAGCCTTCTTCGTCCCCCCATCGCAGTTATAGCCAGTACGGGAATATTAACCCGTTTCCCATCAGATACGCCCTTCGGCCTCTCCTTAGGGGTCGACTCACCCTGCCCCGATTAACGTTGGACAGGAACCCTTGGTCTTCCGGCGAGCGGGCTTTTCACCCGCTTTATCGTTACTTATGTCAGCATTCGCACTTCTGATACCTCCAGCATGCCTCACAACACACCTTCTACGGCTTACAGAACGCTCCCCTACCCAATACACTTACGTGCACTGCCGCAGCTTCGGTGCATAGTTTTAGCCCCGTTACATCTTCCGCGCAGGCCGACTCGACTAGTGAGCTATTACGCTTTCTTTAAATGATGGCTGCTTCTAAGCCAACATCCTAGCTGTCTAAGCCTTCCCACTTCGTTTCCCACTTAACTATGACTTTGGGACCTTAGCTGGCGGTCTGGGTTGTTTCCCTCTTCACGACGAACGTTAGCACCCGCCGTGTGTCTCCCATGATTAAACTTGTCAGTATTCGGAGTTTGCATCGGGTTGGTAAGCCGGGATGGCCCCCTAGCCGAAACAGTGCTCTACCCCCAACAGTTACTCATGAGGCGCTACCTAAATAGCTTTCGGGGAGAACCAGCTATCTCCCGGTTTGATTGGCCTTTCACCCCCAGCCACAGGTCATCCGCTAATTTTTCAACATTAGTCGGTTCGGTCCTCCAGTTAGTGTTAACCAACCTTCAACCTGCCCATGGCTAGATCACCGGGTTTCGGGTCTATACCCTGCAACTTAACGCACAGTTAATACTCGGTTTCCCTTCGGCTCCCCTATTCGGTTAACCTTGCTACAGAATATAAGTCGCTGACCCATTATACAAAAGGTACGCAGTCACTACTACCTAATGGCAGCAGCTCCCACTGATTGTACGTACACGGTTTCAGGGTCTATTTCACTCCCCTCCCGGGGTTCTTTTCGCCTTTCCCTCACGGTACTGGTTCACTATCGGTCAATCAGGAGTATTTAGCCTTGGAGGATGGTCCCCCCTTCTTCAGACAGGATATCACGTGTCCCGCCCTACTCTATAAGCTTCCACATATCGCACCTTCGTGTACGGGACTTTCACCCTCTATCGTGCGACTTTCCAGACGCTTCCACTAATACTATATGCTACCCGCTTGGGCTACTCCCCTTTCGCTCGCCGCTACTTAGGGAATCTCGGTTGATTTCTTTTCCTCGGGGTACTTAGATGTTTCAGTTCTCCCGGTTCGCCTCATATGACTATGAATTCATCATATGATAGTGTAGTCACCTACACTGGGTTTCCCCATTCGGACATCGACGGCTATAGCGCTTTTTATCAGCTCACCGTCGCTTTTCGCAGATTAACACGTCCTTCTTCGCCTCTGATTGCCTAGGCATCCACCGTGTACGCTTAATTTCTTAACCTTACAACTCACAGTTGTCTTGGTTTTAATTACGCTTTTTTCTCTTTCTTAATTACTCACCTCTACCAATTCGTCTCAACTAAAAATTATCGCTAACTTTTAATTTCACGCCTCAATAAAAGCTTTACATAAGAACGAGAACTCGTTTCTTTCAGCTTGTTCCTAATTGTTAAAGAGCTTTATCTTTCTATTTACTCACTATAATAATTAAGCAAATACAAAGATAATTTTT
>NZ_JAAEDV010000027.1:0-2037 GCF_013345045.1 Gilliamella sp. ESL0250
AAAAAAGTGATTGGCATATTACATTACTGGCAAGGTAAAGACGCTAAATCGCCACTGCGCATTGAACATATTATCAATTAAAAAAGGAGAATGTAATAATGCCATCCAAATATCAACCGCAAGTTTCCGCATGGCGCGAGGATTTGCCTAAATGGGTATATACAACAAAATTACATTTAAGTAATAATAAAAAATTACGTTATGCTAATGATGATTATTGTGAGCTTTCTCGGCGGTTCACAGGGATGGGAAGCTTATTAATTAGATTAATTGTTATTATTCTTTTCTTTATATGTGTATTGATGATAATTTCTGGATTAGTTGCTATACTTTTTGCTATATTTTATCTTGATACCCATAAAGCACTATTTATTCTTTCATTTTTTTTACTTTTAATATCCAGTCCAATATTTATTCAATTTTTTCTTACTTTTTTATTCTGTCCTGAAGATTGTCCTGTTCGCTTTAACCGTAAAACAGGTAAGGTTTATATTTATGACCATTTTCTGTTATATTGTGGTTCATGGGCTACCTTTACTCGCTCGCCGTTTAGAGCCAAAGAGATCAGTGTTAAAGAGTTTAATTGGGCAGATATTCAAGGTTGTATGACCTCAGTATCAGTTCCTATTGCTAGTGGCGGAATGGTTAGAAGCTATCGTCTAGAATGTGTGGTATGTGAGCCTAATACCACTAAAGTGATTGACCACTTTCTGTTGGCTGCTGATACCAGTTTAAGCTATGACGAATGGATGTGGATAAATAACTATATGGCCTTTTATGATAATAATTTGGATGCGGAATTAATGCCAGAAGAAGAGTTTACATGGCCAATCAAAGTCAACTGGCCAGAAGAAATCGACAAAAAATCCAAAGCCAGCTCGCTTAAAGCGTATCAGCAAATAGATGCCGAGTATAAAAAAATTAAGGAATAAATAATGTTCAAAGTATCATTGGCGTAATTTTAGTATTTATTTGGCTTTAAATTATCAACCTTATGATATGGAGTTCTTTTTGGACGATATTCGTAATGATTCAGATGAAAACGCTGCATTAATTTATGCCGGTGGACTGCATGTGCATATTAAACTGCCCAATTTTGATGCGCAAAGCCGTTATGTCTGTATGGTCTATCTAACAGATTCTGAAGAGCAATCGGCTAAGGTCAAAATTGAAAAAAGTAAAGACGATAAAAATCTGAATGTTACGGTATCACCCAATCAATGTAATCATGATTTAGTGCGCTGGGTTGCTTATAAAGATTATCCTATCAAATCAAATATAAATGATACCGTGGCGATAGACCAAAAAGTTGCCGAATTAAGGCTAAAAGCGAAAAAAGTGATTGGCATTTTGCACTATTGGCAAGGTAAAGACGCCAAATCGCCACTGCGCATTGAACATATTATCAATTAAAAAAACAAAAAAGGGAGAACGTAATAATGCCATCCAAATATCAACCGCAAGTCTCATGTTGGCGCGAGGATTTGCCTAAATGGGTATATACAACAAAATTACATTTAAGTAATAATAAAAAATTACGTTATGCTAATGATGATTATTGTGAATTTTCTCGGCGTTTAGGGGGGGGGTATTTTGCTCGTTGGATTACAATATTTTTTTCCTCAATTTTTGTTTTACTATCATTATTGGCTTTATATATGGGAGTTTTCGTTATTATTACAGAAATTGATGGTAGAATCCTAACAATATCAGTTAGTTTATTATTATTATTTGTCGCTTATTTTCTTTTTCAATTCTTGCTAAATACACTTTTTTCCCCTGAAGATTGTCCTATTCGTTTTAATCGAAAAACAGGTAAAGTTTATGTTTATGAACATTTTATCTTATATTTTGGAGCATGGATAATTCTTATTCGTTCACCCTTTAGAGCTAAAGAGATAACGGTTAAAGAGTTTAATTGGGCAGATATTCAGGGGTGTATGACCTCTGTATCAGTTCCTCTTGCTAGTGGCGGAATGGTTAGAAGCTATCGTCTAGAATGTGTGGTATGTGAGCCTAATACCACTAAAGTGATTG
>NZ_JAAEDV010000028.1:0-1828 GCF_013345045.1 Gilliamella sp. ESL0250
AACGGATAGCAAATCCACCAAAAAAAGAAAGAAAAATCAAAACTTAATTAATACTGCTATTCGAGTAACCGCACTAACAGAAGCATCACGAATAATCGCATCACTACCGAAACAGGTTGAAGATAAAAGAAAACAAGCTTTTGCTCCTGTGACGTTAGAATCAACAAAAGGTAAAAAAGAGCATTCTTTTGACCAAGATCATACGTTACCAACTGGTCATTCAACGGCTAACATAACAAACACTCCCGTATCAACATCATCAACAGTTGAAAAAAGTAATACAATTTCATTTGATGATTTACTGGATATTAAAGAATCCATTAACGAGTCTTTTGATAAAGAATTATCGCGAACCGTGCACGATGGTTTATACGTTGCGCTAGTAAAATTAAAAGCCGCGGTTAACCAAGATATCAATGCACGCTTACTTAAAATAGAGAAAACAATTGTTTATATTCCTAATGAAGTATTGCCAGATTTGGTTTTAGCTCACTATCTCTATAACAATGCTACACGTTGTGATGATATATCGATTCGCAACAATATTCTTCATCCTGGTTTTATTCCTGTTAAAGAGCTGCGAGTACCAAAACCATGAATCAAAATAAAGTTTTTTTAAAAGTTAACCGTCAGTATTTTGGCGGTTGGACTGATGTAAGTATTTCGGCCGGTATTGAACGGCTAGCCCGTGATTTTAATGTCACTATCACCCGTCAATGGCCTTCATCAGGTGACGATTCAGAAACAAAAATTGATGTTAAAAACGGTGATTTAGTTGAAGTGTATATCGATGATGATGTGGTTTTAACCGGTTACGTTGAAGCGTTACCGATTCGATATGATGCAGGTTCGTTATCAATGGGCATTGTCGGCAGAAGTAAAACGGCAGATTGTGTTGATTGTAGTGCAGAACCCAAACAATATAGCGGTAGTTCAACTATTCAAGTTATTCAAGATTTGGTTAAGCCATTCAAACTGAATGTTATTAATCAAGGCAGTGATGCAGGTTCCGTTAGTATTCAAGCGGATCAAGGGGATACTGTTTTTGATGTCATTAGTAAAATAATGGGCATGCAGCAAATTATTGTATTCGATGATGAGCAAGGGCAAGTAGTAATTGGTGATATTGGTTCAGATGAGGCAAAAACAGCATTGGTTTTAGGGGCTAATATTTTGTCTGCGGATACTGAAAAGAGTATCAAAGATCGGTATTCCGATTACTTTGTCTCTGGGCAAGGCGTTGGTGATGATGAAAACTTTGGTGAAGCAACACTAGCATCAGTTAGATCTACATCTAAAGATGAGGCAATCCGGCGTTATCGCCCTTTAATAATAAAACAATCCGGTGATTCGAATAACGGTACATGCCAAGAACGCTGTGAAATGGAAAAAGTGCTGAGAGCAAGCAAAACCAGAGAAGTTACATACACGGTTCAAGGCTGGCGACAAGGTGATGGCACGTTATGGAAACCGAATCAAATGGTTGTTGTTGATGATCCGTTACTTGGATATGATAACGAGAAATTGGTTATTGCCGAAGTTAAATACAGTCTAAGTAGCGGTGGAACATTATGTGAGTTAAAAGTGGGTCCAGTTGAGGCCTATTTACCGGATAAGAAGAAAACCAAGAAGAAAAAAGGAAAGCAATCCGATGGCGAGGTATTCTAATGCGTAAAGTTTTAAATAAAATAATGAACCTTGTATCTAGGGGCTATATCACATTCAGTAATAGCGCAAGCAAATGCCAGACGTTGCAAATCAAAATGTCGGGCGGTGAACAAAAAAGTGATGTCGAGCATATTGAGCCGTACGGGTTCACATCAAGACC
>NZ_JAAEDV010000029.1:0-1756 GCF_013345045.1 Gilliamella sp. ESL0250
TCTTCTAAACAAACAATCTGTGTGAACACTTACGAGCTCTTCGTAAGGAGGTGATCCAACCGCAGGTTCCCCTACGGTTACCTTGTTACGACTTCACCCCAGTCATGAACCACACCGTGGTAAACGCCCTCCCAAAGGTTAAGCTATCTACTTCTGGTGCAACCCACTCCCATGGTGTGACGGGCGGTGTGTACAAGGCCCGGGAACGTATTCACCGTGACATTCTGATTCACGATTACTAGCGATTCCGACTTCATGGAGTCGAGTTGCAGACTCCAATCCGGACTTAGACGTACTTTATGAGGTCCGCTTACTCTCGCGAGGTCGCCTCCCTTTGTATACGCCATTGTAGCACGTGTGTAGCCCTGGTCGTAAGGGCCATGATGACTTGACGTCGTCCCCACCTTCCTCCGCTTTATCAACGGCAGTCTCCTTTGAGTTCCCGGCCTAACCGATGGCAACAAAGGATAAGGGTTGCGCTCGTTGCGGGACTTAACCCAACATTTCACAACACGAGCTGACGACAGCCATGCAGCACCTGTCTCACAGTTCCCGAAGGCACTCTCATATCTCTACAAGATTCTGTGGATGTCAAGACCAGGTAAGGTTCTTCGCGTTGCATCGAATTAAACCACATGCTCCACCGCTTGTGCGGGCCCCCGTCAATTCATTTGAGTTTTAACCTTGCGGCCGTACTCCCCAGGCGGTCGATTTATCGCGTTAGCTTCGGAGCCCATCACTCTAGGCAACAAACTCCAAATCGACATCGTTTACAGCGTGGACTACCAGGGTATCTAATCCTGTTTGCTCCCCACGCTTTCGCATCTCAGCGTCAGTATCTGTCCAGAAGGCCGCCTTCGCCACCGGTATTCCTCCACATCTCTACGCATTTCACCGCTACACGTGGAATTCTACCTTCCTCTACAATACTCCAGATAACCAGTTTTAAGTGCAATTCCTAGGTTGAGCCCAGGGCTTTCACACCTAACTTAATTATCCGCCTACATGCCCTTTACGCCCAGTCATTCCGATTAACGCTCGCACCCTCCGTATTACCGCGGCTGCTGGCACGGAGTTAGCCGGTGCTTCTTCTGTAATTAACGTCAATTAACGCACCTATTAGATACGCTACCTTCCTCATCACCGAAAGTACTTTACAACCCGAAGGCCTTCTTCATACACGCGGCATGGCTGCATCAGGGTTCCCCCCATTGTGCAATATTCCCCACTGCTGCCTCCCGTAGGAGTCTGGACCGTGTCTCAGTTCCAGTGTGGCTGGCCATCCTCTCAGACCAGCTAGAGATCGTCGCCTAGGTGAGCCTTTACCCCACCTACTAGCTAATCCCATATGGGTTCATCAAATGGCGCATGGCCCGAAAGTCCCATGCTTTGGTCTCTCAACATTATACGGTATTAGCAGTCGTTTCCAACTGTTGTCCCCTTCCATTCGGCAGATCCCCATACTTTACTCACCCGTCCGCCACTCGTCATCAAGTGCAAGCACTCATGTTACCGTTCGACTTGCATGTGTTAAGCCTGCCGCCAGCGTTCAATCTGAGCCATGATCAAACTCTTCAATTTAAAGTTTGATGCTCAATAACTGTCTCTGACATATTCAAATGAATCTTCAGTGTCACTTATCAAGACTTAATTTTTAAGTCCGTAGACTTTTCATTCTTTGTCTCGCAAGTGCCCACACAGATTGTCTGTTTCTTCTTTTTAAAGAGCTGACAGCTTCAATATCTAATCAACTTTT
>NZ_JAAEDV010000030.1:0-1648 GCF_013345045.1 Gilliamella sp. ESL0250
GCTTCAGCTTCTTTTAAAATAGATACAATCTGATGTTCGGTCATTTTTTTCATAATTAAATCCCCTTTACTTTTATCATAGAGAATTTTCTACTTTTTTGCTGTACTATTTTAGGGGATAGTTACACCTTGTATTCACTTTATATAGATCAACTTATAAGACCAATAATAGATGAAGAAGAAGTATTTTTTTTATACGAGCTCCGTACATATTATGCAGATCCCGCATTAACGGATAATGATAGTGCATTCAATCAATCAATAACTTCATTTGAACAATATGTTTTTTCCAATTTCGATGAGTTATTAGAATATGTTGAGCAACGATGGAAAATAGGATTAAGTGATTTTGTTCCAATTAATGAAACCCATATACCATATTGAACAATGAAAATATTGAATGACATAATAAAATTAAATTAAGGCGGGAATTACAATTACAGTAGTTTCTCAAATTATTGTCAAACAACACGATTAGTTGTTACATATCAAAATAAATAACAGAATTAAAAAATTTATTGAACTAACTCGCTATTGACGTAATAAGCATTCTTGAATTTTATCAACCTCTTTATTGAGCGCTTCAATCACGAGGTTAGGATGAGCGCTTTCAAGCGTTTTAACATTCTCAAATCCATCATTTACTACTGAACCGGTATATTGTTGCGCTTGCTTAATGTTGCTGAACAGATAATGGATGTTATTTTGATTGCGAGTAGTTGTTAAGGTATAGCTGACAAAATATTTAGTGCGATGTAGATAGTCAGTTACAGCTTCGGCGACAACATGATTACCTTCAACTAACTTGATTGTGTCACCACCACTAACCGTGATTGATTGTTGATTAGGTATATTATAATAAGACCACCAAGGTGAACCAAAATAATTTTCACTGGTTAATACAACGGGGCTGTTATCCAGTTCTTGAGCGATGCATAATGATAATGATGAGTGAAAGACTGTAATAGGTCGTGACGTGTTATATTTATTTAAAATATCCACACCTGACGAATTTTGAGCTATTTCAACGCCATTAGTCTGATAAATGGACATCATTTTTTGAGATGCGCAACTAGTTAGCATAGCTAAAACGGCAACATAACCAATTAACTTTTTCATACCCCATCCTTTTAGAATAAGCTAATTAATTCTAGCTGTTTATTGATCGATTTGCTAGTGCTGGAAAATAGTGAATACAAATTTAATTAATATGCAGACACTATTTTCCTTGTCTACAGTAATTTTAAAAACTACAGCAATGAATAAACATAAAACAATACTAACGCTTTATTCCAGATAAGAAATAGGTGCATATCATAAAGATAAAATAACCGTCTGAAGTTGAAAAATCCATTGAAGATAAATGAAGATGGCAAGCTAGATGTTCACGTTTTGGGTTATATTTTTGTAAAAAATATTCAGGATTCTATACCGTTTCGTGGTTATTTGAGAATTTGCAGTATCTATTGGTTAAAACATGTGATAACTATCGTGCCAATCAAAAATTCACAAAAACTACCCAACAACAAAGGAATGAGAAAGTCGAAAACGATAGGCACTTTAATGAAGATGTGATATTTCTTTTTTAGGTTATATTTTTTGTAAAAAATATTCAGGATTCTATACCGTTTCGTGGTTATTTGAGAATT
>NZ_JAAEDV010000031.1:0-1647 GCF_013345045.1 Gilliamella sp. ESL0250
GCTCTTTAACTCGCCTTGATTATCTATCGTGTCGTGACCATCGCCCAGATTAAACAGGTAAGTATCGTTTCCTGCTCCGCCCGATAAAAAGTCGTTCCCTTTACCGCCCGATAAGATATCATTCCCTTTATTCCCTAAAATGGTATCGTTACCATCCGTACCGAACATCTGTAAACGGTTATTTAACACTTCATCCCACGTTAATTTTGTGCCATCGGCAAATACAAACGTTTCAATAACGTTCCCCTCATTCACTCTTGCGGTTGCAGAGGTTGCATTAGCAAAGATATTCTTAAGGGTGATGCTGCTGTTGCCACCAATTAATGTTACCTTTATATCAGCGCCTTGGCGTGAAAATCTAATTTCACTCGGCTTTATACCATCAACAAATTCTAACTTATCGTTACCGCCTAATTCAGTCACTTGGTCATGTCCACTATGACGACCAAACCGGTAAATATCATTGTAATTTGAGCTTAATAATGTTTCATCTTTTGCTATGCCTGATGTAATAACTGGATTACTATTATACCAATTGTAAATATTGAGTTGGGTGCCATCTGCAAATTCAAAGAAATCAACTCTCGCCGCTAATTGAGTCTGCCCCGTTGAGAACCAATTTTTTATGGTAATTGAATTTTGACTATCAATAGCGATAACTAAATCGCTGTTTCTTCTAGAGCAACTTAACATGTCAGCACGAATACCATCACCAAAACGGATCTTATCAACATCAGATTTTCTGTAATTTAAGAAGCCAACGCTCTTTAACTCGCCTTGATTATCTATCGTGTCGTGACCATCGCCCAAGTTAAACAGGTAAGTATCGTTTCCTGCTCCGCCCGATAAAAAGTCGTTCCCTTTACCGCCCGATAAGATATCATTGCCTTTATTCCCTAAAATGGTATCGTTACCATCCGTACCGAACATCTGTAAACGGTTATTTAACACTTCATCCCACGTTAATTTTGTGCCATCGGCAAATACAAACGTTTCAATAACGTTCCCCTCATTCACTCTTGCGGTTGTAGAGGTTGCATTAGCAAAGATATTCTTAAGGGTGATGCTGCTGTTGCCACCAATTAATGTTACCTTTATATCAGCGCCTTGGCGTGAAAATCTAATTTCACTCGGCTTTATACCATCAACAAATTCTAACTTATCGTTACCGCCTAATTCAGTCACTTGGTCATGTCCACTATGACGACCAAACCGGTAAATATCATTGTAATTTGAGCTTAATAATGTTTCATCTTTTGCTATGCCTGATGTAATAACTGGATTACTATTATACCAATTGTAAATATTGAGTTGGGTGCCATCTGCAAATTCAAAGAAATCAACTCTCGCCGCTAATTGAGTCTGCCCCGTTGAGAACCAATTTTTTATGGTAATTGAATTTTGACTATCAATAGCGATAACTAAATCGCTGTTTCTTCTAGAGCAACTTAACATGTCAGCACGAATACCATCACCAAAACGGATCTTATCAACATCAGATTTTCTGTAATTTAAGAAGCCAACGCTCTTTAACTCGCCTTGATTATCTATCGTGTCGTGACCATCGCCCAGATTAAACAGGTAAGTATCGTTTCCTGCTCCGCCCGATAAAAAGTCGTTCCCTTTACCGCCCGATAAGATATCATT
>NZ_JAAEDV010000032.1:0-1634 GCF_013345045.1 Gilliamella sp. ESL0250
TGAATCGTTACTCGCTTTCGATAGATGGACTTGAGATGACAACAGATATTTCGGTCTTATCACTCGAAGGCAAAGAGCAGTTAAATCAACCTTGGCAATATTACATTGATTTTACCAGCGCAAATCGTCAGATATCCATCGATTCAGTACTCAGCCAAACCGCATCACTAACTTTTCATCCCAACCCCCTACCACTGACACTCACCCAAATAAGCTCACTGGATATTGAAGATAAACCCCGCACACTCTATGGGGTGATTACTGAATTTAGTTTTGTCTCAATGAGTGAAGACCAAGCACACTATCGGGTAGTGTTTGAATCTAAACTGGCATTGCTAGCTAACCATCATCAAAGTGCTATTTTCCAAAATAGAAGCGTCGTTGAGGTCGTCGAAGAGGTGTTGCGTAATCACGGTTTTATCGGAATTGATTTTCGAATGGAGCTAAACGAAACTTACCCTGCTCGTGAGTTTATTACCCAGTGGCAAGAAAGTGATTTAACCTTTATTCAGCGTTTATTAGCTGATGTTGGTATCTGGTTTTATTTTGAAACGCATCCAAAACATCGCTGTGATGTCATGGTCATGAGTGATTATGAACAGGGATTAAAAAAGGCGGGTAACATTGCAATTAAGCAGCCCAGTGGTTTAAATGATAGTCGCCGTCATAGCGTATGGGATTTGCAATTTAGCAGTAAAACTAAACCCAATCAGGTGCGTGTTAATGATTACAACTACCGCACGGCAAATAACAACCTTCACATCACCGACAATAGTCAACAAAAAGATATCACAACTCGTGGCGATGATTATCGTTATGAAGAGCATCATAAAACAGAGGGAGATATTCAAACTGTTGAAAGTGGTCAATGGTATGCCCACATCCGCCATCAACAACATATTACCCAACAGTTAACCATTTATGGCAAATGTAATGATTACCAGTTAGCGCCGGGGCAACTTCTTATTATTGATAGCTGCCCAATTAACGATATCAAAGACGGCATTATCATTGTTGCAACCCATAGTCATGGTGACCGAACCGAATCATACCAAACCCATTTTACCGCTATACCGTTTAATGTACTTAAACCTTATCGCCCTGCGCCATTACCGTGGCCACAAGTGAGCGGTACATTACCGGCAAGAGTAACCAGTCCTAATCACGATACCTATGGCTATATTGACCCTCAGGGGCGCTATCGTATTAAGTTTAACTTTGATTTAAAAAACTGGAAAAAAGGCGAAGAAAGTTTATGGGTTAGGCTTGCCAAGCCTTATTCAGGAAATACTTATGGTTTTCATTTTCCCCTTATTGAGGGTACCGAAGTTGCCGTTGCCTTTACGAATGGCAATCCTGACCGCCCCTATATTGCCCATGCAATGCATGACAGTGCCCACCCAGACCATGTGTCTATCCGCAATAAACACCGCAATGTAATTCGAACACCCGCCAATAACAAATTGCGCATGGATGATAAGCGCGGACAAGAGCATATCAAACTTGCCACCGAATACGGTAAAACACAACTCAATCTAGGGCATTTAGTTGATAATAAAAAAATCAAGCGAGGTGAAGGCTTTGAACTGCGCACCGATGAGTGGGGGGCAATACGAGCGGGTAAAGGGGTTTAT
>NZ_JAAEDV010000033.1:0-1318 GCF_013345045.1 Gilliamella sp. ESL0250
TTGCCTCAATGAATAACATGATTGATGAGTTGAAAAAAGGCGGCAATTTAAAAGAAACCACCCTTGCCAAAGCCAAAAAGGTATTAGGCGCTAAAATTAAACACGCCCACCAATTTAGTGGCGAGCTAACTCTAGATAAACTTGAAAAAGCAATAGAGCAAGTCGCCAAACGACGAATCAAGTTCGATGCCACCAAAGGGATTTTTATGAATGGGATAATGATATTTTTGCAAGGAATTTTATACAGTCAAAATAGGCAAGAATTCGAAGCTCAATGCCGTGAAATGCGGCAAGAAGTGAAAGAGGAAATTCTTAATGATATGGCAAAGACTTGTGTAATTATGTCGTTAATGTCGGCCGAAGTAATGGCCCACACGATTAAACTAGTTGGTAGTGTATTACCCAAAACCAATATCTTTACCACCATGATACCAGGTTGTGATAAATTTATAAAAGTCACTGGAGGAACGCTAGCGCTAATTACGATATTGGACGGGGCAATGGATATTTATAAAGGGATTAATTATGGTATTAATGGGGATTCTAGTGATGCTTGGTTAATAGGTATAGGAGGCTTTTTATCTGTTTTTAGTGGTTTATTAGCTGTAGTTGCTTCATCAATAGCATTTGCTTTGTTGGCAATAGCGTTAGCCGTTATTGGCGCAATTTTGGTGTATATAGGCTCAGAAGCAGATCGCTGGTCACCGCTGCAAATTTGGTTTAACCGTTGCTATTTTGGTAACCATAAACACCCAGAAAAAGGGCAACCTTATCCTCTCACCGCTGTTGGCACCAGTGCGGCATTAAATGACTATTTTGCCTATCTTTCAGGGGTTTATTTGGCTTTAAATTATCAACCTTATGATATGGAGTTCTTTTTGGACGATATTCGTAATGATTCAGATGAAAACGCTGCATTAATTTATGCCGGTGGGTTGCATGTGCATATTAAACTGCCCAATTTTGATGCGCACAGCCGTTATGTCTGTATGGTCTATCTAACAGATTCTGAAGAGCAATCGGCTAAGGTCAAAATTGAAAAAGGTAAAGACGATAAAAATTTACATGTTACGGTATCACCCAATCAATGTAATTATGATTTAGTGCGCTGGGTTGCTTCTAAAGATTATCCTATCAAATCAAATATAAATGATACAGTGACGATAGACCAAAAAGTTGCCGAATTAAGGCTAAAAGCGAAAAAAGTGATTGGCATATTACATTACTGGCAAGGTAAAGACGCTAAATCGCCACTGCGCATTGAACATATTATCAATTAAAAAAGGAGAATGTAATAATGCCATCCAAATATCAACCG
>NZ_JAAEDV010000034.1:0-1019 GCF_013345045.1 Gilliamella sp. ESL0250
AAGTTGATTTTGCCCGCATACATGCCACCAAGTGCAGAAACATCTATCGACACTTCGGGTTTGTCGTCGGTCTGCCCTGACAATGCCGTGATATGTTGCCCATCTCGGCTCACTTTATTACGACCCGTCACGACGTTTAAGTCCTTCGCCCATACCGATGAGTTAATCGATACCGTCCGCGCAATTAAATCCGTGTAACGTTGCCCTGAACTATCCAGCCCTTTCCCTGTGACCGCTATATGCCCTTGCTCAACCTGATAACCCAACAAATCACCATTCTCAATTAGCGGCTTACCTGTCGTGAGCGTCCCCCGACTCGCATTGATAAATCCACAACCATTACACGTAATACCCGATGGATTAGCAATAACAACCTGAGCTTTTTGCCCCGCAACTTCAACCACCCCATTTAATTGGCTTGGATTGCGTGAATTCACTTCGTTTAATATGATTTTTGCACTGCCCGACGCATTTAATAACTCATTACCTTGTACATAACCCCCAATTTGTGTTTGGCTAATTTTGCTGCTGTTATTTAAAATCACTCCTTGCTTCGAAACATCAAATTGCTGGTATTTATTATGTGATACCCCTTTTCTATTTGGCGTTTGAATATTGACCTGTGTGGTGCCATTTGCTGCCGAAGTCACCAACGGTTGCTGATGTTTGTGTGCGTGTTTATCCGCAACAATATTACTGCCATAAACCGGCGAGCTAATACTCACAAAGCCTAATGAAATAGAGATTAAAAAGGTTATCGGCCTTAAGGTAACAAAAAGCGATTTTAGTGACGATTGTTTTTCTGTCGATGACGTCTGTTCACTACCTATCGGAGTTTTAGCAATATCCGCAACCACCATCTGCATGCCACGTTTTTTGTTAAAAATCACGCGATATAAATGCCTGTTCATCGTTTTGTCCTTATTTTCATTACCTTAATTATTCTAGTGTCTCGATAGCTTTAACTACTCTATATTCTTGATGCTAGATGTTAATAATTCCAGTTTACGTTAAACCCT